>JANQGP010000251.1 GCA_028277265.1 Woeseiaceae bacterium
ACTGTGCGCTGGACCTCGCGCGTGAGGGCGTGCTCGAGAAATTCGACGTCGAGATGATCGCCGCATCGCGCGAAGCGATCGACATGGCCGAGGATCGCGACTTGTTCCGGCAGGCGATGGCGGAGATTGGCCTCGAGAGCCCGCGCGCCTATATCGCGCACTCCCTCGACGAAGCGATCAGTAAACAGAAAGAGATCGGGTTTCCGACCATCATCCGGCCGTCTTTCACGCTCGGCGGAACCGGTGGCGGCATTGCGTACAACCGGGAGGAATTCGAGCGCATCGTTGCGCACGGTCTCGAGATGTCGCCGACCACCGAGATCCTGCTCGAAGAATCGGTCATCGGCTGGAAAGAGTTCGAGATGGAGGTCGTGCGCGATCGCAACGACAACTGCATCATCGTTTGCGCCATAGAGAACTTCGATCCGATGGGCGTGCATACGGGCGATTCGATCACGGTCGCACCCGCCCAGACGCTGACGGACAAGGAGTACCAGCGCCTGCGCGATGCGTCGATTGACGTCCTGCGCAAGATCGGCGTCGAGACCGGCGGGTCGAACGTGCAATTCGCTATCTGTCCGAATACGGGACGCGTGCTGATCATCGAGATGAACCCGCGCGTCTCGCGCTCCTCGGCGCTGGCCTCGAAGGCGACCGGCTTCCCGATTGCCAAGGTCGCCGCCAAGCTTGCGGTCGGCTACACGCTCGACGAGCTGAAGAACGACATCACCGGCGGGCTGACGCCGGCTTCGTTCGAACCCGCAATCGACTACGTCGTCACCAAGATTCCCCGCTTCACGTTCGAGAAATTCCCGGGCGCCAATGACCGTCTCACCACACAGATGAAGTCGGTTGGGGAAGTCATGGCGATCGGTCGCAACTTCCAGGAGTCGCTGCAGAAAGCGCTGCGAGGGCTGGAGACCGGGATCACGGGGCTCAACGAAGTGTGCGGCCCGATCGCAACCGACGTCGATCGCGACCGCCTCCGCCAGGAGCTTCGCATACCGGGGTCGAATCGCATCCTCTATGTGGCCGACGCGATGCGGCACGGATATTCCTTCCAGGACGTTGCCGAAGTGAGCGGCATCGATCCCTGGTTTCTCGTCCAGATCGCCGATCTCGTCAACGTCGAGAACGACATCCGCGACCTCGGGCTGAGCGGCATCAATGCCGACGTCATGCGCGCCATCAAGCGCAAGGGTTTCTCCGATGCCCGAATTGCCGAACTCGTCGGGGCGGACGAGAAAGCCGTGCGCAGGCACCGTGTGGAAATGGACGTGCGGCCCGTCTATAAACGCGTCGATACCTGCGCGGCCGAATTCGCGACAACGACGGCCTATATGTATTCGACTTACGACGAAGAGTGCGAGGCCGACCCGGGCGACAAGCCCAAGATCATGATCCTCGGCGGCGGACCGAACCGCATCGGGCAGGGCATCGAATTCGATTACTGCTGCGTCCACGCGGCACTGGCCCTCAAGGAATCGGGCTACGAGACCATCATGGTCAATTGCAATCCCGAGACCGTGTCCACGGATTACGACACATCCGATCGCCTGTATTTCGAGTCCCTGACCTTCGAAGACGTCATGGAGATCATCGACAAGGAGCAGCCGAAAGGAGTGATCGTGCAGTACGGCGGCCAGACGCCGCTGAAGCTTGCACGCGATCTCGAGGCGGCCGGTGCGCCGATCATCGGAACCTCGCCGGATTCCATCGATCTCGCTGAAGATCGCGAGCGCTTCCAGCGCCTCGTCGAGGAACTGGGGCTCAAACAGCCGCCGAACCGGACGGCGAGCAGCAAGGACGAAGCGCTTGCGCTGGGTGCCGAGGTCGGTTACCCGCTCGTGGTGCGGCCTTCCTACGTGCTGGGCGGCCGCGCGATGGAAATCGTCCACAACGATGAGGATCTCGCGGCTTACATGGACGCGGCGATCAATGTATCCAATGACAGCCCGGTACTGCTCGACCGCTTCCTCGATCTCGCCACCGAGGTCGACGTCGACTGCATTTCCGACGGCGAACGTGTCCTCATCGGCGGCGTCATGGGGCACATCGAGCAGGCCGGCGTGCACTCCGGCGATTCGGGCTGCTCGCTGCCTCCGTTCAGCCTGGACGCGGAAACGCAGAAAGTGCTCGAAGAACAGGTCGTCAAGCTCGCCAAAGGTCTCAACGTCGTCGGCCTGATGAATACGCAGTTCGCAATCCAGGGCAACGTGGTCTACCTGCTCGAGGTCAATCCGCGAGCTTCGCGTACCGCGCCGTTCGTATCCAAGGCGATCGGCATCCCGCTGGCGAAGATCGCCGCGAAAGTCATGGTCGGTGAATCCCTCGCCATGCAGGGCTATGTCGACCAGCGGACGCCCGGGTATTACTCCGTCAAGGAAGCGGTATTCCCGTTCATCAAGTTCCCCGGCGCCGATCCGATCCTCGGACCCGAAATGAAGTCGACCGGCGAGGTCATGGGCGTCGGTCGATCGTTCGGCGAGGCTTACGCCAAGGCCCAGCTTGCGTCGGGTGTGACGTTGCCGCGGCAGGGCGCGGCATTGCTCAGCGTGCGCGAGCGCGACAAGAGCGGCGCGATCGAACTCGGGCGCATTCTGACTGACATGGGTTTCGACCTCATCGCGACACACGGGACCGCCAAGGCGCTGGCCGGGGCTGGTGTATCATGCCGACGTGTGAACAAGGTTCGCGAGGGACGTCCGCACATCGTGGACATGATCAAGAACGGTGAGATTGACCTGATCGTCAATACCACTGAAGGCAAGCAGGCCATCTACGAATCGGAGTCGATTCGTGCCGAGGCGGTCCGCAAAGCGGTCACCTACTACACGACGCTGGGCGCCGCAATCGCAACGTGTCGTGCCATCGAGCATCTCGATGACGGCGAGGTGAATCGGCTTCAGGACCTGCATAACGAGGTAGTGGCATGAGCAAAGTGCCGATGACGACGCGTGGCCACGACTTGCTGGTCGAGGAACTCAGGAAGCTGAAGAGCGAAGACCGGCCGAACGTCGTCAAGGCGATCGCCGAGGCGCGTGCGCACGGTGACCTGCGCGAGAATGCCGAGTATCACGCGGCGAAGGAGCAGCAGGGATTCATCGAAGCGCGCATCAAGGACATCGAAGGCAAGCTGTCACACAAGCAGGTCATCGATGTGTCCGTCGTCGATGCGCGAGGCAAGGTGATCTTCGGTTCCACCGTGGTGATCCTCGACGAAGGCACGGACAAGGAGATCACCTATACGATCGTCGGGGAGGACGAGGCCGATATCAAGGCGGGAATGATCTCCTATACATCGCCGATCGCGCGCGCGCTGATCGGCAAGGACGAGGGGGATGCCATCGAGTTCCAGGCGCCCGACGGCCTGAAGACTTACGACATCCTCGAAGTGCGCTACGAGTAGGGCAGGCGAATCCGTTTTTCGGGCTTCTTGTTCAGGTTAGGGCGATACAGCAACGCGACGTTCCCGATGCGCTGGACGAGTTCCGCCCGACCTTGCTCGCAGAGTTTCGCGATGATTTCGTCGCGCGTATCGCGATCGCCGGCTCGCACGCGAACCTTGAGCAACTCGTGGTGGTCGAGCGTCGACTCGAATTCGGCGAGCAAGGACTCGCTGAGGCCGGCGTCGCCGACCATGATCAGTGGTTTCAGCCGGTGGCCGCGGCCGCGCAGGTATTTTTTTTGCTGTTCGGAGAGCTTCATGGGCGCGAAGTGTAGTTCCGGAGCAATGCAATGAGCAAACCCCGCCGCTCGGGCGGCAGCTGGCGCGACCGGCAGGAGCGGGATCCGTACGTCCGGCAGGCCAGGCGGGACGGCTGGCGCTCTCGTGCGGTCTACAAGCTCGAGCAGATCGACCGGAAAGAGCGCCTGCTCAAGCCGGACATGGTCGTGGTGGACCTGGGTTCGGCGCCGGGCAGCTGGAGCCAGTACGTTACGGAGAAGCTCGGGGGCAGGGCGCGCATCGTCGCCGCGGACCTGCTGCCGATGGATGCGCTGCCCGATGTCGAGTTCGTCCAGGGCGACTTCCGTGACGACGACGTCTCAGGGCGGCTCATGGCGGCCGTCGGTGAGGGGGGCGCAGACCTTGTAATGAGCGACATGGCCCCCAATATCAGCGGGACGAAGGCTGTCGACCAGCCGCGCTCGATGTATCTCGGTGAACTGGCCCTGGATATGGCCCGGCAGGTACTGAGGCCGGGAGGCAGCTTTGTTTGCAAAGTGTTTCAGGGCGAGGGTTTCGACGAGTTTGTGAAGGATGCGCGGAACTCTTTCGAGCGTGTCAGGGTCATCAAACCCAGAGCCTCGCGGGCCGGCAGCCGTGAGGTCTACCTGGTAGCGAGAAATTTCTCTTTATAGTAGCTTAGTTACGTGAATGATCTAACCAAAAACGTACTTGTTTTCATCGTCATCATCGTCGTACTGCTCGCCGTGGTGCAGAACCTGTCCGGCGTCAGCGGGATGAATCCGACGGAACAGAAGTACTCCCAATTCTACGATGCCCTCGAGTCGGGCCAGGTGAAGGTTGCGCTGATCGACAAGGAAAAGGACATCGTCCGGTACGGCAATGGCGATACGCCCCAGTATTTCACGCGCATTGCCGATAATGACTACACGGCGCTGGTCGGCGATCTCAAACGCAACGGCGTCGAGTTCTCCGCCGCGGAGAAGCAGCAGCAGAGCTTCTTCACGCAGCTCCTGATCAGCTCGTTCCCGATTCTTCTCCTCATCGGCGTATGGATCTATTTCATGCGCCAGATGCAGGGCGGGGGCGGCGGCCGCGGGGCCATGTCCTTCGGCAAGAGCAAGGCGCGTCTCCTCGGAGAGGATCAGGTCGGCGTGACGTTCGCCGATGTCGCGGGCGTCGACGAGGCAAAGGCCGAAGTC
>JANQGP010000368.1 GCA_028277265.1 Woeseiaceae bacterium
CCCGCGAGGCGAAAGCGCTGATCGAAGAGACCAGGGCCAAGAAAGACGCGGCCTGCGATTGACCGCGTACTAGCCGGACTCCTTGAGGCGCACGGCGCCGAGCATCTTGAGCACCATCTTCTCGTAGTACGGCTCGGTCTTCGCCGCACGCACCTTGTGCAGGAAGTACTTCTCGTACGCGATCTTGGCGAGATGCACCCACTTGCCCCTCGATGCCCAGTTCGTGTTGCGCGGCGGAATCTGCGGCAGCGCAACAAACGCCACGCCGGTATCACCGAAGTCCGCGAGACAGACGGCGTTCCACGTAGCCTGATGATCGGGCTCCCTGCCGTCGAGCAGACTGACGATGTTGTGGGTTGTCGCGGTGACCATCGACTCGATCATGTAGCCGGTCTTCGGGGCGCCCGTGCCCACCGGCGTCGCGTGGACCGGGGGGATAGCGACGCAAACGCCGACCGCGAAGATATTCCGGTATTTCGGGTTGCGCTGCTGTTCGTCGATGAGGACGAAGTCGCGCGGGTTCGTGAGGCCGTCGATCCCGCTGATCGCATCGACGCCCCTGAACGCCGGCAGAATCATCGAGTGCCGGAACTCGATTTCGTGGTGCTTCTTGTCGTTTCCGTCTTCGTCCACCTCCGTGACGTACATTTTGCCGTCTTCGACTTTCGTGATTTTCGCGTTGGTGGTCCAGTGGACGTGCCGGTTGCGGAACTCCGATTCGAGCAGTGACTTCGTATCGCCGACGCCGTCGAGGCCGAGATGGCCGATGTAGGGCTCGGGCGTAACGAAGTGCATGGGCACCTTGTCGCGGATCTTGCGCTTCTTGAGTTCGGTGTCGAGGATGAAAGTGTACTCGTAAGCCGGGCCGAAGCAGGACGCCATCGGGGCGGCCCCGACGATGACCGGTCCCGGGTCGTCGACGAGTTTCTCAAAATCGATAAACGACGCGTCGGCGTGGCCGGTCTTGCAGATGGATTGTGTGTGGCCGTCGGGGCCGAGACCCTCCACTTCCTCGAACGCGAGTTTCGGACCGGTCGCAATGACGAGGTAGTCGTACTCGACGTTCGAGTCATCCCCGAGTTCGAGTCGATTTTCCTCTGCATGGACACGACGTACGCCTTCGCTGCTGAACGTGATGCCGTATTTCTGCATCAGGTCGGGAAGATCGATCGTAATCTGCTCCGCCTTGCGCCAGCCGACAGCGACCCAGGGATTGGACGGCGTGAACTCGAACCGGGCGGAGTCACCGATCAGCACGACCTCGTGGTCTTTGGCGAGCGCTTCGCGCAATTCGTAGGCCTGAGTAATTCCGCCGATACCGGCGCCCATCACGACGATCTTCGCCATCTTCTTCCCCTTGAGCTCTTGCCAGCTAACCGCGGAAAGATATTAAAACACACTAATTTAGTAAATGCTACTTTAGTCGTATCTAAATATTGGGTCCTGCTACGGCTTCTACGGAATTACAGCAATCCGCGATCGGGCTACTATCGGCCACGTTTCCAGGAGACGACCTATGAAGATCACGGTACTTGGAGCCGGTGCCGGCGGCACGGCGATGGCGTTCGATTGCGCCGATCACGGCCATGACGTCAGGCTGTTCGATTTCCCGGAATTTCCCGACAACATCGCGGGTATCGCCGCTGCGGGCGGCATCCACGCCGAGGGCGACATCGAGGGTTTCGCCGGGGTCGTGAGCGCGGGTCACGATATCGACGAGGCGCTGAGCGATGCGGAGCTGATTTACGTCGTCGGCCCGGCGTTCAGCACGGCCCCTTTTGGCGAGGCTGTCGCCGGCAAGCTGAGAGCCGGGCAGACGGTCATCGTATCGCCCGGCTCCTGCGGCGGGGCGCTGGCATTCAAGCGGGCGGCCGGACTTGCGGTCGACGACGACAGTATCCGTCTTGCCGAGACGTCTACGCTGCATTACGCCGTGCGGCTGACCGAACCCGGGCACATCCGCGTGTTCCTGAAACTCAGGGCCGGCAACCTCCTGGCGGCGCTGCCGGGAGGGCACACCGACGCACTGCTCGAGATGATCCGCGACGTGTATCCCGGCATGGAACGCGGCAGCAGTGTCCTGCAAACGAGCCTGCAAAACGCGAACCCGATCATTCACCCGGCCGTCACGCTCGCCAACGCGGCGCGGATCGAAGGCACCGGAGGCGCGTTCCTGTTCTACGAAGAGGGCGTCAGCGATGCGACAGGACGCCTGATCGAAGCGCTCGACAACGAACGCATTGCAATCGGCGCCGCGCTCGACATCAAGGTGCTGTCCGATCCGGAAATGGGCATGCGCCAGGGCTACATGCTCGAGGCGAATTACGGTACCGGATACCGTAAAGCGCCGGGTTTTCTCGGTATCGGGGCGCAGCCGCAGCTCGACCATCGCTATCTAAACGAGGACGTCGGCTATGGTCTCGTCTTCATGTCGGCGCTGGGCAGGCAGGTCGGTGTCGCGACACCGAACATCGACGCCATGATCCGCCTGACGTCGGTCCTCATGGCGCGCGACTACGCCGGTGAGGCTCTGCGCACGCCGGCCTCGCTCGGCATCGGCGACCTCGATGCCGACGGTCTGAAAGCACTTTAGATAGATGTGTTCCTGGCCGAGCCGGTCAGCTTCTTCGCGTTCATTTCGAAGACGGCACACACGACTTCGCGGTCGCCCTGAAGCTCCCAGCTTTCGCGCGTCGGGTACAGGGCCAGGATATCGAGAGCCGATGACCCGTAATCGATGCCGACGAACGACTCGAAACGATTGCGGCAGGCGTCGAACGCCATTTCGGACATGGCGTTACCCTCGGGAAACTCTGAAACGCCGAGGTCGAACACGGCGTAGACCTCGTTGTCGTGGGGTTCCGAACACGGCACAGCGGGGAGGCTGGAAACCTCGCCACCGTCCGCAGTCGAAATCGAGGCGGTGTCGTTGAAACAGTCGCCGACGCGAATCGTGAACGCATCGACACTGCCTTCGGTTACGATGGCGCCCGTGGCGTCGCGATCAGCCTGCATCGAGACGTTATAGGCGACGACGCCCAGTCCGATCAGGGCATAGATCATCAGATTCTTCATGCGTGCCTCCCAGCGGGAATCCGGCGCTCCCTGCGCCCGAAGCGTCAGTATCCGCGTCTCGGCGGCGGCGGGAAGGACGCAGGTCTCGCTTCGGCCTGACTTTCGGCGTTTATGTCAAGTGCCGTGCATTCCACTGTCATATGGCTTCCGGCTGTCAACCACGAAGCCACAGAGACGTTGCTGAAGTAACACGAACTGACTGACCAGGGAGGTCGCCATGAACAAGGGAACGATCAAAGCAACTTTGCTGCTCACAGCGCTCGCAATGGCCGGAGGTTGCGCCAGCAACACCGGCGCGCCGGGCAACGCCATCCTGAGCGCCGCGGACGCGGATCGCATGGTCCGCGTGACGGTGACGCCGGCCAGCACCGATACACTCGTGGCAGCGGTCAATCCGGAAGCGGAATAAACTCGTCGTCGCCGGGCACCATCTCGAACCGGCCTTCGCGCCAGTCGTTCTTCGCCTGCTCGATGCGGGCCTCGGAGCTCGAGACGAAGTTCCAGTAAATGTGACGTTCCCCGACCGAGTCGCCGCCGATGACCATCACGCGGGAGTCGTCACTGGCAGTCGCCGACAACGAGCCTTTGCCGGGCGCAATGGCCATGGCGCCGGATTCGAAATCCTCTCCGTCGATAGCCACCGATCCCTCGACCACGTAGACGGCAAACTCCGCCCAGTCGGCAGGCAATGCGATCGTGCCGCCACCCTTCATGACGACGTCGAGATACAGCGTCTCCGAATACGTGGGCACGGGCGACGTCCTTCCGAGGCACTCACCCATGATGACGCGGATCGTGCAGCCGTCCCGCCCGAACTCTGGCAGCTCGCTTGCCGGGATGTGCTCGAACGCGGGCTCGATTTCTTCCTGATCGTCGGGAAGCGCAATCCAGGACTGGATGCCGTGTAGTCTCGACGTGGTATCGAGATCGTCGCCGGCGCGTTCCGAATGCACGATGCCGCGTCCGGCCGTCATCAGGTTGATCGCGCCGGCCTCGATCGGCTGTGTCACGCCGAGGCTGTCACGATGCATGATCTGCCCTTCGAATAGATACGTGATCGTCGCGATACCGATGTGCGGATGGGGCCGCACCGCGATGCCCTTGCCCGGAGGAAACTCGGCGGGGCCCATGTGATCGAAGAAGACGAACGGCCCGACCGCGCGGCGCCGCGCTGCCGGCAATACCCGCCGGACCGTGAATTCGCCGAGATCGCGCTCCCGCGGGCGCAGGACGAGATCGACATTCCGCAGGTTGCTCATGAGCCGTTAGGACCGCCTTCGGTACCGCCGGTTCCGTTGGACGAATCGGCCTGCACGAAAGATCTGGCCCGCTCCGCGGCCGAAATGATCTTGTCGGCGAGCACGGAGAGACGAACGGGTTTCTCGACGTAGTCCATCTGTGTGGCGGGCGGCACGAGTTCCTCGAGCTCGCTTCGACCGTAGTCGGAAAAACCCGACACGAACAGAATCTGTACGCACGGCATGAGCGCGCGGATCCGCCGCGCCGCTTCGACGCCGTCGATACCGGGTGGCATGCGGACATCGAGGACGACGACGTCAAAAGGCTCCCCGGCATCGAGCGCCTCGCGCACGAGTTCGACCGCTTCGTCGCCCTGGCGGCACATCGTCAGGTCGGCGCGCCGGAGCGGGTCATACTCCGCCCGCGCGAAGTAGTGGCCGAGCCCCACGGAATACACGTGCACGATCGCCTCCTCGTCGTCGGCGAGCAGGACGCGGAGATTCATGTCGTCGGCCATGAATCCAATGTACCACTGTGTCAGCGGCCGTGCGGGCAATCCAGCTCGTGCTTGGCCAGTACCCGTCCGGCACGGCGTCCCCGCTGCTCGGCGTCCGAAATGACGAGCGTACCGTTGACCAGCAGGTAGACGACGCCGGACGACAGCCAGTCGGGGAATTGGAAGTTGGCGAGCGGCTGGAACTCGGGTTCGTCGATGACGACGATGTCCGCGGCGTACCCGGGGCGCAGGTAGCCGCGGTCGCAAAGACGCAGCGTGTCGGCGACGAGACCTGTGCTGCGGTGCACGAACGCTTCGGGGCTGAGCATCTGCCGCTCGCGCACGAAGTCCCGCCAGGCTTTCGGGTAGCTGGCGCTGAAGCGGGGATGGCCGCGGCCGCCGTCCGAGCCCGTCATGACCCAGGGTTGCACGCGAAACGTGTCGATGTCGTCCTGGTTCATGACGAACGAGGCGATGTTCGGATCTTCGCTCCTGACGAGATCGATCGCGGCGGACAGCGGATCGGTCCCGAGAATCTCGGCGACGCGCGACAGCGTCATGCCCCGATAGGCGCTGTGCGACGACGTGATGAGCATCGCATCGGGCCCGCCGCGGCGCACGAGGTTTTCCGCCATCTCGCCGCGTATCCTGTCGGTCAGTGACGGATCGACCAGCCGTTTGCGCATGTCGTCGCGGGATCCGGCCATGACCCAGCGCGGGACCAGCGCGCTGGCCAGCCGGACGTTCGACGCGCGCCACGGGTACTGGTTCGCCGTAATCTCGAGCCCCTCGTCACGGGCCTTCTCGACCAGGCGAACGACCTCGGCGCTCTGCCCCCAGGTGTCCTTGCCGAGTGCCTTGATGTGCGAGATATGCACCGGAATACTGGCATGTCGCGCGATGTCGATGGCTTCCTCGACGGCGGCGATCAGGCCGACGGTGTACGAACTCTCATCGCGCAGATGCGTGTCGTAGATGCCGGCCATCTCTGCGGCGACACGGGCGAGTTCGATCACCTCGTCGGTAGCGGCAAAGCTGCCCGGTACATAGTAGAGACCGGTCGACAGCCCGAGAGCACCGCTGCTCATCTCCTCGGCGACCATCGCCCGCATCGTGTCCAGCTCCTCGCTGGTCGGTGC
>JANQGP010000018.1 GCA_028277265.1 Woeseiaceae bacterium
AAGGGTCAAGGGACCCGGCCTGATCATCCTGATCCCTGGACTGCAAAAAATGACGCGCGTCGACCTGCGCGTGATTACGCTGGACGTGCCGACGCAGGATGTGATCTCCAGAGACAACGTCTCTGTCAAAGTAAACGCCGTCATCTATTTCCGGGTTGTCGATCCCGAGAAGGCCATAATCCGCGTGGAGAATTTCCTCGAGGCAACGAGCCAGCTTTCGCAAACGACCTTGCGATCGGTGCTCGGCCGTCACGAGCTCGACGATATGCTCGCGGAACGCGACAAGCTCAACAACGATATCCAGGACCTGCTCGACCAGCGCACCGACAACTGGGGTATCAAGGTCGCGAATGTCGAAATCAAGCACGTCGATCTCGACGAGAGCATGATCCGGGCTATCGCGCAGCAGGCCGAAGCAGAACGTGCACGACGCGCCAAGATCATTAATGCAGAAGCCGAAAAACAGGCGGCGAAGATGATCGCTGAGGCGGCGAACATGCTCGCCGAGGAGGAGCAGGCATTGCAGCTCCGCTACCTGCAGACACTCAAGGAAATCTCGAACGAGCGTACCAATACGATCGTCTTCCCGTTGCCGCTGGATCTCGTCGAACCGCTCGTCAAGATTGCGAAAGCGAACAGCGCGAAGGCCTGACGGCCTAGCCCTCCGCTCTCACCGTGGAGACCGGCGGGATCGAGACCATGAACTCGGCCCCGCCGAGGTCGGATTTTCCGATCGAGAGATGGCCGCCGTAGGACTTCGCAATGTCCTTGACCACCGCGAGGCCGATGCCGTGACCGGGTGTCGCCTCGTCGAGGCGCATCCCGCGTTGCAGAAGAGCGGCCGCGGCGTCCTCGGGTATCCCGGGACCATCGTCCGCCACCGTCAACACCATACCGCTCGCAATCGCGCGGGAGCCGACCGAAGGAACCACACTGATGCGAACCTTGCGCTCACACCATTTGCAGGCATTGTCGAGCAGGTTGCCGGCGAGTTCGAGAAAGTCGCCGGTGTCGCCGCGAAACTGCATGCCCCTGTCGATTCGTACCTCGAACTCGGGCTGTTTGTCGTGGTAGACCTTGCGTAATCCGTCGATCAGCCGACGCACTTCCTTCTCGACGGGAACGGGCTGCAGCACAAGATTGTCGGCAACCGAGGCGGCCGGTTTGCGCAGCTGATAGCGCACGATCTCGTCCATCCGATCGATCTGCTCGTTGAAACGCTCGCCGAACCCCTCGCGCTGCTTCTCGTTCAGCAATGCCCGCATCGCCGCCAGCGGCGTCTTGAGGCTGTGCGCAAGATTGTCGAGCGTATAGCGATAGCGGTCGGACCGGGCCCGTTCGCTGTCGATGAGCAGGTTCATGTTGCGCGCCACGCCGGTCAGCTCGGTCGGGAATGCCGCCGACAACGAAACGCGGTGGCCCTCCTCGATCTCCGTGATCTCACTCTCGATCTGGCGCAGCGGCTTCATCAGGCTGCGCAGCAACATCGAGAAGGCGAGCAGCATGGTCAGCGCGACAGCCGCGAACCAGCCGAAGAGCTGGCCCCGAAATCCGGCGACCTGGGCATTGAACCCGTCGAGGCTCTCGGCGACCTTGAACACGTAGGTGCGCGACAGGCTCTCGTCGATCTCCCAGTCGACCGCGAGACTCAGTGTCAGCAAGGGCGTGCCGTCCTCGAGCGCCTCACGCCCGAAAAGGTGATTGCCGAGCTCCGGCACGATGCCGCCCGGGATTTCGAGCCCGAGTGCCGAGCGTGAACGCCAGAGGACCTCGCTGTTCTCGTCCCGTAGTTCGGCATAGAGCCCCGAGCCGATGCGCCCGAAGCGCGGCTCCCGCAGGCGATCGGGCATGACGAGATTGCCGGTGTCGTCAGGCTCCGCGGCAGCCAGTAGCGCGACGAGGTGTCCGTCGAGAATGTCGCGGCGGGATTGTTCGCCGGCCTCGGTGAATGCACGGTCGAGCACCGCGATCGTTGCGCCGAAAAAGATCAACAGCAGCACACTGACTGAGATCAGGAGTCGGCTGCTGAGCGAATTCATCGAGGGTCAGGACAGGCGGTCAGTCGACCTGGTTGCGCTCCAGCGCGAAGCGATAGCCGCGCCCACGTAGCGTCTCGATCGGATTGATCGTGTTGTCCGGATCGAGCTTCTTGCGCAGCCGACCGATGAACACCTCGATGACGTTGCTGTCACGTTCGAAGTCCTGGTCGTACAGCCGGTCGGTCAGCTCGGCCTTCGAGATCACCTGGCCGGCGCGCACCATCAGGTACTCGATGATCTTGTATTCGAAACTCGTCAGGTCGACGATCTCGTCGTTGACTTGCACTTCCTGCCGCGACATGTCGAGCGTCACGGGCCCGGCCCTCAGCTCGGACGAGGCCCAGCCGCCGCTGCGCCGCAGCAATGCCGCAACGCGCGCATTCACCTCTTCGTAGTGAAACGGCTTGACGACGTAGTCGTCGGCGCCTGCGCTCAGGCCGTCCACTTTGTCTTCCCAGCGATCGCGCGCGGTCAGGATCAGGATCGGGTAGGTATGGCCGTCCGAGCGGACCTGCTTGATGATGTCGATGCCCGACATCTCGGGCAGGCCAAGGTCGATGATGGCAAGATCGATCGGGTATTCGCTCGCGAAATACAGGCCTTCCTTGCCGTCCGCCGCCTGCTCGACAGCAAAGCCTTCATCGGCAAGCTTGCGCGACAGCGACTCGCGCAGCGTGGCGTCGTCTTCGATTACGAGCAGTCGCATAGGTCTCAGCGGCGGCGTCCGTTGACCCTGCGGATCTGGACCCTGCCGTCCTTCCTGAGAATCTTGATGTGGTGCACTTCGCGTCCGCCCTGCACCTTGGTCTCTGCACCGACGATCCGGTCACCCGATTGCAAGCTGCGCCTGACCATCGCCGTCGCCTCCGACAGCGACATGCCATCGCGCTGTGCGACGGCCAGTTCGGGCGCGGCCTCGTACTGCACATGCAGTGCCTTGAGATTTTCCTCGAGATCGAAGGCCACGGCACGCGACGGCGCGAGGGCCGCCGCGGCCAACAGCAACAAAGCCAGGCTGATACGCATGCGCCAAGTGTGGTACGGGCGACGGGTGAATGCAACGAAGCGTGTCACATCGATACCTTGGTTCTACCCGGCCGGCCGTACGTCGACGCGCACGCGGATCCGGTTGCCCGGGTCGTACGGCATTTCGGTCAGGTATTTCTGGCCGTGGTAGCGGTACAGCACACGATAGCCGTCGATGCGCTCCTCGCGGTGTTCGCGGTAGCGCGTTGCGCAGCGCTCGACCGGGTAAGAAACGCGTTCCCTGCCGTAACCGTGGCGTTCGCGCGCCGACTCGTTGCCGATCGCTGCACCGATCAGCGTACCGGCCACAGTGGCAGCATCATTGCCGCGCCCGCTGCCGAACTGGTGCCCGACGACGCCGCCGATCACGGCACCGAGAAACGTGCTGGCCCGACGGTCGCCGGCGTGGCGGTCAACCGTGTAATAGCGAGTTTCTTCCCAGCACTCGCGTACCGGTGTCTTGACCGTGACGTAGTTGATGATGGGATCCGCCGAGATGACCTTGGCGTAGTCAAACTGCGGCCGGTCGGCCCAGGCGTTGCTGCCAAACAGCATCGCCGCGAGGGCCAGGGTTGCGATACGTGTTTTTGCGTTCATGGTCTCGTCCTTGCGAATAACGACTGGCCTTCCGCCAGCCTGGGGACAAGGTTAAGCGTGCGGCAATGAACCCCGCCTGAACGTACAACGCTTTGTTTTTTAACTACTTATTATCGGCTGCGCGCTTGGCCTTGCGCCAAAGATGCTCCAGTTCCTCGAGTCCGAGCCTGCGCATGTTCCGTCCGTCCTCTGCGATGGCGGCCTCCATGATGCGAAAGCGGCGCTCGAACTTCGCGTTTGCGCCGGTCAAGGCCTTCTCGGGGTCGACGTCGAGGTGGCGCGCGAGATTGACCAGCGAGAAGAGCAGGTCGCCGAGCTCTTCCTCGATATGCTCCTGATCACGCGTACCGACGGCACCCTCTAGTTCGTCGAACTCCTCGCGAATCTTGTCGCGAACCCCGTCGCGGTTCGGCCAGTCGAAACCGACCCGCGACGCGCGGCTCCCGAGCTTCTGGGCGCGTTTGAGCGCGGGCAATGCACGTGCAACGCCGGCCAGGGCGCTGCCATCACCCGTGCCGGCGCGCTCGGCTTCCTTGATGTCCTCCCAACGGCCGCGTACACCGCGGGCTTCATGCTCCTCGACGTCGCCAAACACGTGCGGGTGGCGCCGCGTCATCTTGTCCGCGATACCGCCGACGATGGCCTCGAAATCGAAATAACCCTTTTCCTCGCCCATCTGCGCGTAGAACACGACCTGGAACAGGAGGTCGCCGAGCTCATGTCGCAGTTCTTGCCAGTCTTCGCGCTCGATCGCATCGGCCACCTCGTAGGCCTCCTCGATCGTGTACGGCGCAATGCTCGAGAAGTCCTGCTCCAGGTCCCAGGGACAACCGTCGTCCGGATCGCGCAGCTTTCGCATTACCTCAAGTAATTTCTCAATAGAGGACATAACTTATTTATTTAAAAAGAATTCACGAAACGCCAGAAGCATGTATGCCGTTGCGCCCCAGATACGCTCGCCGTCGTAGTGAAACTCCTTGAGGCGGAATCGCCGCCCCTCCCACTCGCGGTCGACCAGCCGGTCATTGCGCTCCTCGAGCAGGAAGTCGAGCGGCACCTCGAACGCATAATCCACCTCGGTCCGGTCGATGACGAGATCCACGTCCGGCCGAATCAGCCCGACGACCGGAGTCACGGCGAATCCCGTAATCGTCGGCATGGTGCGGAGGTAGCCGATGACGTCGACCTCGTCGGGTTCGATGCCGACTTCTTCGTGGGTCTCGCGCAGGGCCGTCGCGCGTACGTCCACGTCATGACCTTCCATGCGGCCGCCGGGGAAGCTTGCCTGAGCCGCATGATGCCGGAGATGGGAGGCGCGCTGCGTCAGCAGGACCCTGAGGCCTTCGCCGTGTTTCATGATCGGCACGAGTACACCGGCCGGTCGCAACGGCACGTCGAGCCGCTCGCGCATGCCGTGCGGCCAACGCTCGAGCCCGGGCGGCATCGTGACGTCCAGCGGGTCCTCGGGCAGCCGCGTGCCCGAGAAACGCGCACGCAGCGCGTCCGCGGTAATCAATGCTTGATACCACCCTCGGTAAGGCTCGCCGGATCGAGCAGACGGTCGAGTTCTTCATCGGTCAGGTCCGTCATTTCCCGGGCCACATCCTTGACGGCACGTCCCTCGGCGTAGGCTTTCTTGGCAACCGCGGCACCGAGTTCGTAGCCGATGACCGGGTTGAGCGCCGTAACCAGGATCGGGTTGCGGCCCAGCGCCCGTTGGATGTTCTCCTCGTTGACCGTGAAACCTGCAATCGCCTTGTCGGCGAATACCGTACTGGCCGAGGCGAGTATCCCGATACTCTGCAGCAGGTTGTAAGCGACGACCGGGAGCATGACATTGAGCTGGAAGTTGCCGGACTGGCCGCCCATCGCGATCGTTGCGTCATTGCCGATGACCTGCGCGCAAACCATAGCGACAGCCTCGGGAATGACCGGATTTACCTTGCCGGGCATGATGCTGGAACCGGGCTGCAAGGCCGGCAGCGCGATCTCACCGAAACCGGCGAGCGGGCCCGAGTTCATCCAGCGAAGGTCGTTAGCGATCTTGGTCAGGCTCACGGCGAGCGTACGCAGTTGCCCGGACGTCTCGACCGCCGCGTCCTGGCAACTCAGGGACTGAAACTGGTTGTCGGCTGCCTTGAAAGGCAGTCCCGTCTTCTCACTGAGCAGCACGGCAACCTTGCCGCCGAACTTCGGATGCGCGTTGATCCCGGTACCGACGGCCGTGCCGCCCTGGGCCAGTGCGGTCAGGCGCGCCATCGTGTCGTTCAGTCGTTCGATGCCCTGGTCAATCTGGAACTGCCACGCCCGGATCTCCTGGCCCAATGTGACGGGCATTGCATCCATCAGGTGCGTGCGCCCTGTCTTGACGACCGAGTCAGTCTCCGTCGCCTTGGCCGCGAGGGTCTCGGACAGGTGCCTGACCGCCGGCAGCAGCTTCTCATTGATAGCCATCGCCGCCGAGACATGGACGCACGTCGGGATCACGTCATTGCTGCTCTGGCTCATGTTGACGTGGTCGTTCGGGTGAACCTCGGAGCCGAATGCGTCCGTTGCAACATGCGAGATCACTTCGTTGGCGTTCATGTTCGAACTCGTGCCCGAGCCCGTCTGGAAGACGTCGATCGGAAAGTGCTCGTCGTATTCGCCTTCGGCCACTGCCAGCGATGCCGTCTGGACAGCGATTGCGAGGTCGCTCTTGATCAGGCCGAGTTCGGCATTGGCGCCCGCGGCGGCCCATTTGACGAGGCCCAGCGCCGCAATGAACTCGCGCGGCATGGTCAGGCTCGAGATCGGGAAGTTGTCGACGGCGCGCTGCGTCTGCGCGCCCCACAGGGCATCTTCCGGGACCTGGAGTTCGCCCATGCTGTCGTGTTCGGTACGAAAAGCCTTTTTGCTCATGGCGGGAACTGCTCCGTCGGGTGGTCTTGCACCGCTCTCATGGTCGGGAAAGGTGTATGATTCGCGCTTTGCGCGCGCAAGTCTACACCGGTTTTCCACGTATGAAAGTCTCGACACTGAGAGCCCTCTCCCCGGCCGACGGCCGGTACGCCGACAAGGTCGACAGCCTCCGCAACATCTTCAGCGAATTCGGCCTGATTCGATTCCGCGTGCTCGTCGAGATTCGCTGGCTGCAGCGCTTGGCGGACGAGCCACAAATCGAGGAGCTCGGTCCGCTGTCTTCGGTCATGAAAGATGTCCTCAACCACATCGTCGACGAGTTCTCGCTCGACGACGCCGAGCGCGTGAAAGCCATCGAGGCGACCACGAATCATGACGTCAAGGCCGTCGAGTACTTCGTGCGCGAGAAGCTCGGTGACGGACCGGAGACCGAGACGCTCAAGGACTTCCTGCATTTCGGGTGCACTTCCGAGGACATCAATAACCTGTCGTATTCGTTGATGCTCCGTTCGGCGCGCAGCGACGTGCTTGCACCGCAGATGCGCGAGCTGCGCAATCGCCTCAAGGCTATGGCACGCGACTACGCAGCGCTGCCCATGCTGTCCCGGACCCACGGCCAGACCGCAAGCCCCACGACGCTCGGCAAGGAACTGGCGAACGTCGTCGCGCGCCTCGAACGTGCCGAAGAGCAATTCGCCGGCGTGTCGATTCTCGGCAAGTTCAACGGGGCGGTCGGGAACTACAATGCCCATGCGATCGCCTATCCGGAAGCTGACTGGCGCACGATAAGCCACACGTTCATCGAATCGCTGGGAATCGAACCGAACCCCTACACGACCCAGATCGAACCCCACGACTGGACGGCCGAGTATTGCCAGGCACTGGTCCGTTACAACACGATACTGATCGACTTCGCGCGCGACATCTGGGGCTATATTTCGCTCGGCTACTTCAAACAGAAGGTTGCGAGAGACGAGGTGGGCTCGTCGACGATGCCGCACAAGGTGAACCCGATCGATTTCGAGAACGCGGAAGGGAACCTGGGCCTCGCCAATGCCCTGCTCTCACACATCGCCGGGAAACTGCCGGTTTCACGCTGGCAACGCGATCTGACCGACTCGACCGTACAACGCAATCTCGGCGTTGCGGCCGGTTATGTCGTCATCGCCCTGGCGTCACTCGCCAAAGGCGTCGGCAAGCTGCAGGTCAACGAAGAGGTCATCGGCGCCGACGTCTCGGAAGCCTGGGAAGTACTGGCAGAAGCCGTACAAACGGTCATGCGGCGCTATGGTATTCCGAACTCTTACGAGAAGCTCAAAGCGCTCACGCGCGGCCATGCCGTTACGAAGGATTCCCTGCAGGCATTTGTCCGGACACTCGAGATACCGGACGTCGAGAAGCAGCGACTGCTCGACCTGACGCCTGATACTTACATCGGCCTGGCCGAACAACAGGCCCGCGACATCTGAGTGAGCCGGGGATGCTGAAACTACCCGGCAACTTGCACGCCGAGCAGTTTCTGGAACGACACTGGCAGAAGCAGCCGTTGTTCATGCCACGCGCGGCAGCGCCGCTGAAGCCGGCCGTATCCCGCAACGAACTCGCCTGGCTCGCGACACTCGACGAGGTCGAATCGCGTATCGTGTTCACCGACCGCGCCGGCGGCGAGGTCCGGTACCGGGCCGAGACCGGACCGTTCGACGAAGCGTTTCTGGCCGGACTGCCCGCGCGTGACTGGACCTTGCTCGTCCACGACGTCGAGAAGCACGTGCCCGCCCTGCGCCGGCTCTTCCGCCTGGTCCCGTTCATCCCCGACTGGCGCTTCGATGATCTGATGGTCAGCTTCGCCGTGCCCGGCGGCGGCGTCGGGCCGCACCGTGACCACTACGACGTATTCCTCTGCCAGGGCATCGGCATTCGCGAATGGCGTGTCACCAGTGAACCGGTCGATCACAACCCGGGTGCCAGCGACGAATTGTCGCTGACGCGCGAGTTTCGCGGCGAGTCGCGTCACGCATGCCGCAACGGCGACGTCCTGTACCTGCCGCCTGGTGTCGCGCACTGGGGTACGGCTCAACGAGCCTGCCTGACCTATTCGATCGGCATGCGCGCACCGCAATATTCCGACCTCGTCGATGACTTGCCGGACGCCGAGTGCAGAAACCGATTCTACGCGGACCCGGACCTTGCCGCTGACGAGTCGCGCCCGGGGTTTATTTCCGGCGCAGCCGTTGATCGGGCGTTACGGGCGGTCGGCTTGCCGGGCTCGAGCCATGCGAGGATGTCGGAGGCACTCGGG
The DNA here is from genome assembly GCA_028277265.1 of Woeseiaceae bacterium. Lineage (GTDB taxonomy): Bacteria > Pseudomonadota > Gammaproteobacteria > Steroidobacterales > Woeseiaceae > UBA1847. The sequence continues at coordinate 8,863 of JANQGP010000018.1, forward strand.
CGTTTCGCGACGCAGACGAAACCCTGGATTACCCCGGACACGCCGGACGCCGACGAACGCGCCAGGATCACCGCCGCTCTGGCACGAGGCCGAACGCTCCGGATTCACGGCATGAGCCGCATTGCCTGGAACGACACGGCCGTGTTCGTCAACGGCGCAAGCAAGCCGCTTGTCGACGATGCCGGCAGCTTCCTCCTCGATGTCTGCGTCCGGCGGCGTCTGCGCCTGCCCGGAGACGCACCGCGCAGTTGGCACGAAATCGCGGACTGGATGGCATCCCGGGGCGCCTTCGAATATGTGAAGTAGCTACGTCTGGGAAGAATGTAACAATAGCGCTGAATCCCAGACATGGCGCGGGATGCGAATGGTTACCAATTGGAAAACATCGCCCAAAACGTGACGCAGTTGGCACTGCGAATCGTCCCGCCCTCGCTAAACTGATCCGCCTATGGAAGAGGCACGTAAAAAGGGCAAGCGCTGGGTCATCTCCACGCGCGATGAGATGCGCGAGGCGGCGATCGAAGTGGTCCGCGAGGCATCACGCAAAGTATCGATCTTTACGCACGACCTGGAACCCGGAATTTATGATGACCCGGAGTTTCTCGAGATCATCAAGCGGCTTGTCCTGTCACAGACCTACGCGCGTATTCGCGTCCTGATCGCCGATCCGACACGTGCGGTCAAGAACGGCAACAATCTCGTACACCTCGGCCGGCGCCTCAATACGTACATAGAATTCAGGCACGTTCGCGAAGACTTGCGGACGCACGCCGAAGCTTTCTGCATCGCCGACGAAACGGCGCTCGTCTATCGACTGCAAGCCGGTCGCTGGGAGGGTATCGCCGATACCTACGAACCGGCGGTTGCCAAACTCTACGGCAAGATGTTCGACGAAATCTGGCTCGCCAGCGAAGTGGAAATGGAGTTCCGCCAGCTCGGCGTTTAGAAGAATCGCGGGCGCGATGACGCGACCTGCGCACACAAGGGAAAACGGATGTACCCAACTGATCTGACCGTCGCCGCGGTCGTCGAACACGATGGCAAGTACCTCCTCGTCGAAGAGCACGCCATGGGGCGGCGCGTGCTCTGCCAGCCCGGCGGACATATCGAGTCCGACGAGTCACCCGAACAGGCTGTGGTCCGCGAGGTGCTCGAAGAGACGGGTTGCAGGGTCAATTGCCACGACCTGATCGGCATCTACCTCTGGATACACCCGCAAACGCGGCAGCAATTCCTGCGGCTCGTCTACTCGGCAGCGTTCGTCAGTTGCGACGAAACGCTCTCGCTCGACGACGGCATCATAGGACGGCGCTGGATGAGGCTCGAAGACATCGAGCATCGCCGGAGCGACCTTCGGTCGCCCGCCGTGCTGCGCTGTATACAGGATTACGAAAAGGGCCAGCGCCAGTCCGACGCCCTGCTCACGGGCATGCTCCCGTTGCAGCAGAACGTTCACCGCATTCTCGCGACCGCCGACCTCGTCTAGCCACGATTCCGGGACGGTATACCTGTTACCTGCGTTCACCTTTGGCAGACTGGTTGCCCTGGTGACCTGACAGACGAATTAGGTATACCGTCCCTTAAATGATTAAAATCCGCGCGCTATGACCAAGCGCGTGATTCTCGGCCTTTCCGGCGGCGTCGACTCTGCAGTCGCTGCCCTGCAACTGAAAGACGACGGCTACGACGTTCATGCCCTGCACATGACCAACTGGGAGGACGACGACGGCTATTGCACGGCTGCCGAGGACCTGCAGGACGCACGGCGCGTATGCGATCAGCTCGATATCCCCCTGCACCACGTCAACTTCTCGAGGCAGTACCGCGAACAGGTGTTCGAGTATTTTCTCGACGAGTATCGCAAGGGCCGCACACCGAATCCCGACGTGTTGTGCAATCGCGAAATCAAGTTCGGCGTCTTCCGCGACTACGCGAAGCGTCTCGGCGGCGACTTGCTCGCGACAGGCCACTACGCACGCAGTGGCACGGTGGACGACCATGGCGCCCTGCTCAAAGGCAGGGATCCCGGCAAGGACCAGAGTTACTTCCTCCATGCCGTGAGCGCCGAAGCGCTCGCCGAGACACTGTTTCCGCTCGGGGAGTTGCAGAAGGGCGACGTCCGGCGAATAGCGCGCGACCGCGGCCTCGACATCCATGACAAAAAGGACTCGACCGGCATCTGCTTCATCGGCGAACGACCGTTCCGCGAGTTTCTTGCGACCTACCTGCCGGCCAATCCCGGCCCGATGCGAACGCCCGGCGGAGAGGTCGTCGGCGAACACCAGGGGCTCATGTACTACACGCTCGGTCAGCGCCAGGGTCTGCACATCGGCGGCATTCATGGTCGGCCGGAACTGCCATGGTACGTCGTCGACAAGGACCTCGACGACAACGCCCTGATCGTCGCCCAGGGGGAGCACGACCTGTTGTTCAGCGACCGACTCGAAGCCTCGAACGCGAATTGGATCGGCAACCCGCCGGCCGACCTCGACGACGGACTGCGCTGCGCGGCCAAGGTACGCTACCGGCAGGCCGACCAGGATTGCTCGGTCCTGGACCTTGGTGGCGGGCGCCTCGACGTCCGCTTCGACGCGCCGCAGCGCGCCGTGACGCCGGGACAGTTCGTGGTCTTCTACGACGAAAGTCTGTGCCTCGGCGGGGCGGTCATCGATCAAATAGGCTGAGCAGCGACCGGGGCCTTCGGCTATAATGCGCACCCCCGCGGCCGGCAGGCCGCATCCAGAACCTGAACCCCGGAGATTCGAAGATGACGGACAGCTTCGGCGCGCGCTCGACCCTTTCAGTTAGCGGTAGCGATTACGAAATCTACCGCCTCGATGCAGTCAAGGAAGGCCACGTAGATCGCCTGCCCTATTCCCTCAAGATCCTGCTCGAGAACCTGCTCCGCCACGAAGACGGACGCGACGTCACTCGCGACGACATCCTTGCGCTGGCCAACTGGGACCCGACCGCGGCCCCCAGCACCGAAATCTCGTTCACGCCGGCGCGCGTGGTCCTGCAGGACTTCACGGGTGTGCCCGCCGTCGTCGACCTCGCCGCCATGCGCGATGCCGTCGTCAAGCTCGGTGGTTCGGCCGACGACATCAACCCGTTGTCGCCGGCCGAACTCGTCATCGACCACTCGGTGCAGATCGACCATTACGGCGCCGCCAATGCGCTCGACCTGAACACGAAGATCGAGTTCCAGCGCAACAAGGAGCGTTACCAGTTCCTCAAGTGGGGGCAGCAGGCCTTTGACAACTTCAAGGTCGTACCCCCGAACACCGGCATTGTCCACCAGGTCAACCTCGAGTACCTTGCCCGCGTCGTGTTCGGTGCCGAGAAAGACGGCGTACGGCGCGCGTACCCCGATACGGTTGTCGGTACCGACTCGCACACGACGATGATCAACGGGCTCGGCGTACTCGGCTGGGGCGTGGGCGGCATCGAGGCCGAGGCTGCAATGCTCGGGCAGCCGATTACGATGCTCATTCCGCACGTCATCGGCTTCAAGCTGACGGGCAAACTGAAAGAAGGCACGACCGCGACCGACCTCGTACTGACCTGCACCGAGATGCTGCGCGACAAAGGCGTCGTCGGCAAATTCGTCGAGTTCTTCGGCGACGGCCTCGCAGAAATGCCGCTCGCCGACCGTGCGACACTCGGCAACATGGCGCCCGAGTTCGGATCGACCTGCGGCATCTTCCCGATCGACGGCGAGACGATTCGCTACATGAAACTGTCCGGCCGCGACGAGGCACAGTGCGAGCTCGTCGAGGCGTATGCAAGAACGCAGGGACTGTGGCGCGAAGATAGCCAGCCCGATGCGTTGTATACGGACGTTCTCGAATTGGACCTCGGCGACGTCGAGCCGAGCATCGCGGGCCCGAAAAGACCGCAGGATCGCATCGCGCTGAGCGCGGCCGCATCGTCGTACAAGAAGATTCTCGCCGACACGATCGCCAGTCGTGAGGACGGTGGCAGCGGCGTTGCCAATCTCGACGGTGACGACGTCGAGATCAGGGACGGCTCGATTCTGATCGCGTCGATCACGAGCTGCACCAATACCTCCAATCCGGCAGTGATGGTGGCCGCCGGGCTGCTGGCGCGAAACGCTGCGGCGAAAGGCCTTACGTCCAAACCCTGGGTCAAGACCAGCCTGGCGCCGGGTTCACGCGTCGTGTCCGACTACCTCGAGAAGGCCGAGCTGATCGACGACCTCGAAGCCGTGGGCTTCTACACCGTCGGCTACGGCTGCACGACCTGCATCGGCAACTCCGGCCCGCTGAAACCGGAGATCGCCGATGCCGTGACGAGCAACAACGTCGTCGGCGTCAGTGTGCTGTCCGGCAACCGCAACTTCGAAGGCCGCATCCATCCGCTCGTACAACACAATTTTCTTGCGTCGCCCCCACTCGTGGTTGCGTATGCGCTCGCCGGCAGCATGAACGTCGACCTCTACAACGACCCGCTCGGCCAGGATGCGGATGGCAACGACGTTTTCATGCGCGACATCTGGCCTTCGCAACAGGAGATCTACGACGTCGTGGGCGCGAACATCGATTCCGCGATGTTCCAGGCCAGCTATGGCAAGGTCTTCGACGGCGACGAAAACTGGCGCCGCATCGATTCGTCGACGGGCGACATCTACGGTTGGGAGGAGGATTCGACCTACGTTCGCAACCCGCCTTACTTCGAGGGGATGACGGGCGAAGCCGATCCCGTCACGGACATCAAGGGCGCGCGCGTACTCGCACTGCTCGGCGACTCCGTGACGACCGACCATATCTCGCCGGCCGGCTCGATCGCCAAGGACAGCCCCGCTGCGGCCTACCTCGAATCGAACGACGTCAAACCCGCCGACTTCAACTCCTACGGCTCTCGCCGCGGCAACCACGAGGTCATGATGCGCGGTACGTTTGCCAACATCCGTCTGCGCAACCAGCTCGCGCCGGGCACCGAGGGCGGTTGGACCCGGCATCAGCCGAGCGGCGAGCAAATGTCGATCTACGATGCTTCGGTCCGGTACAAAGCCGAAGGCACCCCGTTGGTCGTGCTGGCCGGCAGCGAATACGGTACGGGCTCGTCGCGCGACTGGGCTGCCAAAGGTACGTTGCTGCTCGGCGTCAAGGCCGTCATTGCCAGGAGCTTCGAGCGCATTCATCGCTCCAACCTGATCGGTATGGGCGTTCTTCCGCTGCAGTTTGTCGACGGCGAGGACGCCGAGTCGCTCGGTCTCACGGGCACCGAGACCTTCGATATCACGGGACAGACCAACCCGGATGCGAGGCGCGTAACCGTTACGGCAACGGCCGAGGACGGCGGCGTCAAGACGTTCGAGGCACAGGTGCGTATCGATACGCCGAAGGAGCGTGACTATTACGAGAACGGCGGCATCCTGCACTACGTGCTTAGACAGCTCGCCGCATAGGATGACCACGACCAGCGACATCCCGGAGCCGCTCATCGCAGCACTTCGGGATGCGCGTCATGTCTGTGTCGTGACCGGTGCCGGCGTTTCCGCCGAAAGCGGCGTGCCGACGTTCCGCGAAGCTCAGGTCGGGCTCTGGGCAAAGTACCGAGCCGAAGATCTCGCTACGCCCGAGGCGTTCATGGCCGATCCCGAATTGATCTGGCGCTGGTATCGCTGGCGACGCGACGTCGCGAACGAGGTCGAACCCAATCCCGGGCACTATGCGCTTGCGCGACTGGCCGGGATCGTACCTCGCCTGACGCTCGTGACACAGAATGTCGACAACCTCCACCAGCGCGCAGGCAGCCGCAACGTCATCGAATTTCACGGCAATATCTTCGTCGATCGCTGCTTCGCCGACGGGACGGAGCAAACCGCTGATGATTCGCTCGACGTGCCGGTCTGCCCCGATTGCGGTGGTCCGCTTCGCCCCGGGGTCGTCTGGTTCGGTGAAGCAATTCCCGAAGACGCACTGAACGCGTCATGGGCAGCGGCGATCGATTGCGATGTATTTCTGTCCGTGGGGACGTCGTCCCTCGTCTACCCGGCTGCCGGCCTCGCCGACGTCGCGCAGCAGAACGGTGCCGTCGTCGCCGAAGTGAACCCCAATCCGACCGCGCTGGCCACCGGCTTCGACTTCGCGATCGGGGGCACCTCGGGAGTAGTGTTACCGGAACTGGTAGACTTCGTGTCCCTCTAAGGACGCTGAGCGGCACCGCGGCCCGCTCGCAATACGGTGTCCGGTACCCCATTGAAATACGGTGTCCGGTACCCCATTTAACGATGAATTGAGGCGGCGAGAAGAACACTATGGAGCGATCGGCCCAGAACATCCTGAAGACCGGCAAATGGACACGCGTTTCGCTGTGGGCCGTCGGCGTGTTCCTGCTGTTGAATTTCATGATCGGTTTCTGGGCGTCGCGCGAGCCGGATGTCTTCTGGGTCAACCGCTCCGCGGACCAGGAGAACGGGATCGTCGGCTTCTCGACCGTCGACACGCTGATCCGCGTCGCGGAGACGCTGCTCGAGAAGAACGGCGGTTATCTGACCAACGACAAACTGCCGCCGTTTGTGTTTCTCGACAATATCCCGAGCTGGGAGCTCGGCGTCGTCAACCAGATGCGCGATCTCGGACGCGTGATGCGCGACGATTACACGCGCAGCCAGTCGCAGTCGAAGGAAGACCCCGACGTCGCCGAGGGCGCACCGAAGTTCTTCTACGACAACAACTCGTGGGTGTTCCCGACGACCGAGTCGGAGTACCGCGACGGCATCCGGTATTTCAGTAGCTACCGCGATCGCCTCGTTGCCGGCGACCCGGAAACCGTGTTTTTCGCGCGTGCCGACAACCTGCGCGAATGGCTGTCCCAGGTCGAGAAGCGGCTCGGCAGTCTGACGCGACGGCTGGGCAACAGCGTCGCCCGTACCCGCATCAACGACGACCTCGCCGGCGATGCCGCTGCCGAAGCGGCTGGCCCGCAACCGGATACTGTCGACGTAAGGACGTCATGGTGGAAGACCGACAACATCTTCTTCGAGGCGCGCGGCACGGCCTGGGCCCTGTTGCATTTTTTCCGCGCGGCCGAGTTCGATTTTGCGCTCGTGCTGGAGGACAAGAATGCCGAGGCCAGCGTACGCCAGATCATTCGCGAACTCGAAGCAAGCCTGTCGCCGCTGCGCTCGCCGATGGTTCTCAACGGCGGCGGCTACGGCCTGACCGCGAATCA
>JANQGP010000064.1 GCA_028277265.1 Woeseiaceae bacterium
CGCTGAGGCAGATGCTTGTCTGCGAGCGTAGCGCTGCATTTCCAGTCCAGTGAGCCGTCATCCATCGGCACGGGCCGGAGATACATCTGCCCCCCGCCCGGCACGCTCTCTTCCGTAAAATCGATCAGGATGCGACCCGAGCCGGGCTCGATGATGATGGAGCGAATGTGTTTGCCGGCGTCGTCAGGCATCGACTGTGCGGCCGCGTCGATCGGCCCCGGAAACGAGCCGTTCGTCACGTAGTGCTCCGTTACAGCGGCTTTCGCGGGCGCCGCCAGCGCGAGTGCCTCGCTGACCCTCGCGCGAATCTGGTAGTCCTGGTAGGCCGGAATGGCGATGCCGGCGACGATGCCGACCATCACGATACCGCCGACACCGCCGAGGAATTCTGCAGGGTTGTTCTCGAACGTGAACTCGGCAGCAAGCGTCGGGTCGCCGAGGCTGATCGTAAAGCCGAGCGTGCCGTCGCGCGGAAGCCCGAGTTGGCGCGCAGTCGGCATCGACCACAGGTCGATGTCCGTCTGCGCAACGTCCGCCAGGAACTGCAGTACCTGGAGATAGACCGCATAGATACGCTCCGGCAGCTTGTCGCTCGTGCCGCTCATCGAAATCACGGCCTCGCTGACGTCGATCAACTGGTGCCTTTCCAGCCAGTCACGAATCGACGTCGTCGCCCCCATCTCGTAGCGGTCCAACAGGGTCTGCGGCACCGACGCGAAGTACATGTAGTCGCCATCGTAGGTCCAGTACGTGTGTTCCTTCTGCCGCGCGAAGAGTTCGGCAAACCACTGGGTTTCCGTCTCCGGGCTCATGTCGAGGTCCGCCATCTCGCCCTGTATGGCCCAATGGTAGAACGTCCTGCCGTCGATACGTCTCGTCTCGGGTTCGCTGTCTATCTCGTCGGCGACAGACTCGATGATGCGGTCCCAGCGTTTGCGATCACGCACGCGCATCGCTCCGTAATCGCCGGCCTCGTCGAAGATGAGCAGCATCTCCGGCCCCACGGCACCGAGCATGTCCTCGAAACTGAAGCCGAATTCCTCGACGAGACCGTCCTTGACCTCATCCCAATCGGCAATACTGTCCGCTTCGATGGCATCGAGGACGCGTGCCTCGATGCGCGCGAACTCTTCGGGTGTCGGTATAGAAATCAACATCAGTCCGTCGGGGTCGCCAACCGCCGTCGCTGCGATGTCGTTGTCTACGAGCGGCACGAAGCCGCGGTCATACTCTTCGCGCAGGTCGGCGACAACGCTGATGCGGCCTTTGCCGCCGGCAACGCCCCAGCCGAAGGCCGCCGAACTCGTTTTGTCCAGGCCGACGTTCGTCAGCTGCTCGTACTGCTCCGGCTGCATCGTCATCATGACGATGGGCAACGCGCGTTCCGCATTGACCCACAGGAACAGGCCCTGCCCGCTCTGGTCCACCCGGTCCTCGAGGTTCCGCATGGCATGATCGGCGTTTCGCACAGCGTTTTCAATGACCAGGGAAAACGACTCCACCGACACCGACGGGCCGACGTTCAGGAGCAACCGGCCGTTTGCCGCATCGAATCGCACCATCGCCGGAACGCCAAGGCCCTCGAGTTGCCCGGTGCCGTCTTCGTCCAGAGGGGCGGTGAGGCGCATGCTCGCGTCCTCGGACGCGATCTCGTCGAACAGCTTGTCGAAGTGTTCGTTCGAGGCAACGTCGATACTTGCGGATACGAGGAGTGACGGGGCCGGCAATGGCAGGACAACCAGCTCGACGGGCGACTGCAGGTGCTTTTCTAGCAGCCGCAGCCGCACGTCCTGAAACATTGGTATTCGCGGCAGAACATTGGCCGATATGCCGTCACGAAGCCTCGCAACAGTCGCCAGGTTCGCATCGCTCCGCAACGCCGCATCGAACGCGTTGCCCTTGGGGGCTGACAACAGTCCGAACGGGTGCGGGATACGGGCATAAAGCAACGCGTCATCGGGCAGGTAGTCGCGTAACCAGGCATCGCGGATCGGCAATTCGGCTTCCGCCTCGGCACTCGCCGGGATCGGCATGAGGAATATGACACTCAGTGCCGCTATCCTCGCAGCACGGTGGGCAAGTCCCATACAGGTCTCCATCAATTCAGAAACGCCTGGACAGCGGCAGTGTCGCGACGAGGTACACGCGACTGGCGGGCAAACTGGCTATCCCGGCAAGGTCAGACCCCGATATGGTGCCCGCAACGCCGGTGCGGGAGCAACTTTTGCGCAAATCGGGGAAAGTCTGCCCGAGTATCGCATGACAATCTGCTTTAAGTAAGACACGCAAGCGCCAGTTCGATCTGGGTCGCATCGCGAAGACACCATCGATAACCACTGAAACGCTTGCACATCCGCAGGAAATGGCTAAATTGGATCTTGGGGCTTTGCCCCACGCGCCAACAAGTTCGCTTGTTGACAGCCGCCCTGCTGGTAAGGGTCCGAGCCTTAGCAGGTGCCGGGGGCGGCGGATGCGAACGGCAGAACTGATTGCCAAAACCGAAAGCGAAAGCCTGAAAACCGAAGCAGTCAGAACGAACAGATCGAACTCGGAAATAGATAGGTTCGTCATGCCCCGGGTAGCCCGGCACCAAGAGTGTTGAGGTACCGGAATCGAAGACGCGGACTGTAAGGAAAGCGAGGACGACGAAGGGAAGGCAGCACGACAAAGCAGTACTACTCGCAGCATCCTCAAAAATAAAAAGGCGGTTTCGAAAGAGACCGCCTTTTTTCTTGCCGCGAATTAGGGGACGGTATACCTAATTGCCGGGACGGCAATTAGGTATACCGTACCTTATTTTGCTGCAAGGCCCCGCCGGACTCGTTCCAGGTCTTCAGGCGTATCGACGCCCGCGCCGGGACGCTGCTCCGGAACGCCGACGACAATCGTCATGCCGAGAGACAGGGCACGCAGTTGCTCGAGCTGTTCGCAAATCTCGAGCTCGGACGCCTCTGCCGCAACAAGCCGTCGTAACACGCCACACCGGTAGGCGTAGATCCCGTGATGATGCAGTGCCACCCTCGCGGCTCTCTCCTCGCTCCCGGCGTCCCTGGGGTACGGAATCGCCGCACGGCTGAAGTAGATCGCATGATCGTTCGCGTCACGAATCACCTTGACGCAATTGGGATTCTCGAAATCCGTCTGCGATGTGAACGGTGACGCGAGCGTTGCGATGTCCGCACTGCCGTCGTCAAGCAGATTCGCGCACTGATCGATCAACGCGGCAGGCATGTTGGGCTCGTCGCCCTGCAGGTTGACGACGATCTGCTCGTCGTCCCAGTCCATGACGTCGGCAACCTCCGCAATGCGTTCGGTCCCGGACCGGTGATGCACCCCGGTCATGCAGACAGCCGCGCCGAACGTCTCGGCCGCCTCGGCAATACGTTCGTCGTCGGTTGCAATGACCACCTCGGCTGCGCCGCTCTCGGCCCCTCGCTCGTAGACATGCCGGACCATCGGCTTGCCGGCGATATCGAGCAGGGCTTTGCCCGGCAGCCGCGTAGAGCCGTAGCGTACCGGGATAACGACGACGAAGTTGCTCACGTGGAGACCTCGCGACGCGCTCTCGATTCGATCTGCTCCAGCAACGGCCCTGAGTCTGTCGGATCCATCGCCAGTTCCACCGGCACGTACCAGAGCTTGTCGTTCACCTGGCGCCCGAGTTTGACGGCATCTTTTTCGGTCATGAGAATCTCAAAGTCGTCACCGAAATCGAGATCCTTTTCGGCCAACGACGCATGATCGGGGTACGCATGCTCGATGACCTGGATACCGTGCAATCGCAGCAGGTCGAAGAACCGTTGCGGGTTGCCGATGGCCGCGACGCCGTGCACGGTCGACCCGGAGAACCGCTCAATCGGCCGTGCAAGCGAACCATTCAACCGGCACGCCTCACGCGCGACGAGCTCAAACGAAATCGCGTTCTGCTCGGCCGTGGTCAGCTCATATTCGCTGCCCTGAAGTTCGCCGTTGACGAGCACCTGTTCCACGTCTTCGAGACGCCTCGCACGCTCGCGCAACGGGCCGGACGGCAACAGTCGCCGATTCCCGAGCCCGCGACTGCCGTCGATCACGCAAATCTCGTAGTCACGTTCCAGGCGATAGTGTTGAAGCCCGTCGTCAGCCACGATGACATCGGCGCCGTCCTCGACGAGCATCGCAGCGGCACGCACGCGATCCGGATCGACCACCACAGGACATTGGCCACGTTGGGCGAGCAACACGGGCTCGTCGCCGGCGACAGCCGGGTCGGATGCGGATTCGACCCGCATCGACGTATTCGCTCTGCTGCCACCATAGCCACGGCTGACGATACCGGGTTCGAATCCTCGCGAGCGCAGCTGCTCGACCAGCCACAACACAGTCGGCGTCTTGCCCGTCCCGCCTGCCGTAATGTTGCCGACGATGATGACCGGCACCCCGGCCCGGTGCGACGACAGGATGCCGCTGGCATAGAGGAAACGCCGCACTACCACGATCAGCCAGTAGAGGCCGCCGAGTGGCCGTAACAGCCAGCCGGACCAGTGGTCCCGATACCAGACACGGTGAATCCACCGGTATGTCCTTCCCGCACTCACGTGTCTTCTGACTCGTCACTGAATTGCATGTGGTACAGGGACGCATACTCCCCGTCCAGGGCCAGCAATTCGGCATGCGTCCCCGACTCCACGATCCTGCCTCCATCGAGCACGATAATCCGGTCCGCCTTTTCGACCGTCGACAGCCGGTGCGCAATTACGAGCGTCGTGCGGTTCTGCATCAGCGCCGACAACGCATCCTGGATGCGACGTTCGGATTGCGTATCGAGCGATGATGTCGCCTCGTCGAGAATCAGGATCGGCGCATTCTTGAGCAACGCACGTCCGATCGCTATGCGCTGACGTTGTCCACCCGAGAGCAAGGCGCCGCGATCGCCGACCAGCGTATCGAGACCGTCCGGCATTTCGTCGACGAAGCGCATGACGTGCGCGGCCTCCGCGGCCCGTAGAATCTCCTCGTCACTGCTGCTCTTGAGCCGACCGTAGGCGAGGTTGTTGCGAATCGTGTCGTTGAACAACACGACGTCCTGGGAAACGAGCGCGATATTGTCACGCAGGCTCGCGAGCGTGTAGTCATGTATCGAGCGGCCGTCGATCAGAATCTCGCCCGAGGTGGCCTCGTAGAAGCGAGGCAACAGGCTCGCCAGCGTCGTCTTGCCGCTGCCCGAGTGGCCGACGATCGCGAGCGTCCTGCCGGCCTCGATGTCGATACTGACGCCGTCGAGAACTGCACCGTTTTCGCCGTCGTAGGCAAAACGGACGTCCCGGATACTGACGTCGCCGCGCAGACGGCCCGCATCGACCGTGCCGCTGTCGGCTTCGTCGATTTCATCCATGATCGCGAACAGGCTGTCGGCACCGGCGACGCCGCGCTGCAACGTCGCGTTGAGGTTCGTTATGCGCCGCACCGGTTGCAGCATCAGCATCATGGCAGAGAAAAACGCGATGAACTGGCCGGCCGTCAGACGGTCCGCAAGCGACTCGCGCGCCGCGAAATAGATGACGAGCGCAATACCGAACCCGAAGACCACCTGTGTAACGGCGACGCCAAACGAGCGTACTCGAATCAGTTTCAGATTCTGTTTGCGATTACGCGCATCCGCGGAGTCCAGTCGTTCGCTTTCATAGTCGTAGCCGCCGAACGCTTTCACGACCCAGTTGCCGCGCACAACCTCCTCGGTAACCTGTGTAACTTCGCCGACCGAGTCCTGGATTCGGCTGCTGTAGCGGCGGAACACAATACCGAGAAACCGCACGATCAGCGCGACGACCGGAAACAGTATCGCCACGAAGATCGTCAGCTTCGGGCTGTACCAGATCATCACCACGAATGCCGCGATGACCGTCAGCACGTCGCGGACCGCTATCGTCACGACGCTGGTCACCGACTCGGCAACCATCTCGACGTTGTACGTCATGCGCGACAGCAACGGTCCTGTCGTTTGCGCATCGAAGAAGCTCGTGGGCAGACTCAGGTATTTCGCGAAGACCTGGCGCCGCAGGTCGCTGATCACCTGGCGGCCGATCCACCCAAGCGACGCCTCGGTCGCGAATCCGGAGATGCCGCGAAGCACGAAGATCGCCATGAACGCGTAAGGAATCCACTGGACGGTTTCGAGTTGCTTGGCGACCAGCGCCTCGTCGGTCAATGGCGCGAGCAACGCGACGAGCCCCGCCTCGACGACCGCGGTCGTTGCCATACCGAGAACGGCGATGAAGCCGATCAACTTGTGCGGCGTAACGTAGCGCCATAGCCGTGCATAGACGACCCGGACCTCAGAATCGATGCTTCGGCCCACGTCTACTCGACCGGGTCGTTGACCGTCGCGATGCTGATTTGCGTGAACCCGAGGCGACCCGCCACGTCCATCGCGGTAACGACGTGCTGGTGCCTGGCATTGGCGTCGGCACTGATCGTCAGCGGCAGATCGTTGCGGCCGGCCGATACTTGCTGCAGCGCATTGCGAATCGTCTCGGCCCTGCTGTTGATCAACTCGCGTCCGTTCACGAGATAGGTTCCTGCTTCGGTGATCATGATGTCGATCTGCTCCGGCACCTCGTCGACAATCGCGGTACTCTCGGCCTCGGGCAGCCGTATCGCGATCTGCGATTGCTTCACGAAACTCGTCGACACCATGAAGAAGATCAGCAACAGCAGCACGACGTCGATCAGTGACGTCAAGTTGACTTCGGGTTGGGTGCGAGGCCGCAGGCTCAGCTTCACGCGTCAGTCCTTCTCTTTGCGGCGGTGCAGTGCTTCCACGAGCTTGATCGCTTCCTTCTCCATGTCGACGACCAGCGTGTCGACACGCGAGCGGTAGTAGCGATAACCGATCAAAGCCGGGATCGCGACCGTCAGGCCGGCGGCTGTCGTAATGAGCGCTTCGGCGATACCGCCGGCGAGCACGGTTGGATTGCCGACGCCGTGTGTCGTGATGGCTGTGAACACCTTGACCATGCCGATCACGGTCCCGAGCAGGCCGAGCAGCGGCGACACGGCCGCGACGGTACCGAGTGTCTCCAGGTAACGTTCCAATTCGTGCACCACGTGACGCCCGGTATCCTCGATGGCGTCCTTCAGGACCGCGCGCTCCCGGTTTCGATTGATCAGTCCGGCTGCGAGAATCTGGCCCAGCGCAGATCCCTGGTGGAGGGATTGAATCTGCTTCTGGTCCAGCTGGTCTTTCTTTACCCAGCCCCAGACCTTGCTCGTGAGATCTTCGGGAATGACGCGTTTTTGCTGCAGCGTCCAGAATCGTTCGAGGATAATGCCCATCGCGACGATCGCGCACACGATGATCGGCGCCATCAACCAGCCGCCGGATTTGACTATCTCAACCATACCGCCCAGACCAAGTCGGAAAACCGGAATATACAACAGTTACCGCGTTCCAGCATGCCAGAAACGGCGGCGCGACAGGCGTTCGCATCGCGTTTCAACCACACCGCCGTCCGCGCAGACACGAAAGTACGCGGCTCCCGATACGCCCGTGGTCAACACCTGCGCCCCTTTGTCCTGCCAGCGTGCCACGACGTCCGCCTTCGGAAAGCCCCAGCGATTCGCGTAACCTGCCGAAACGACGGCATATTGGGGACGTACCGAATCGACGAAAGGCACGCTCGACGACGTAAGGCTGCCGTGATGCGGCACCAGCACGACATCGGCGCCAACGTTGGCCCCGGACTGAACCAGCATCCGTTCGGCATTGTCTTCTATGTCACCGGTCAACAGGACGGCGTGCCGGCCGCTGCTGATCCTCAGGACGCAGGATCGGTCGTTGCCCTGCATGCGAAACGCGGGTACCGGGTGCACGACCTCGAACAGTACGCCCCCAGCGGTCCAGGTCAGACCCTTCGCGCAGCCGACTGCGCCGATCCCTTCCAGCGGCTCACCGGCGATGACCCGGCCGACGTCGAAAACCGCCAGAATCGCGCGAACGCCGCCGCTGTGGTCGAGATCGTTATGCGAGACAACCAGATCATCGATGCGTCGAACACCGCGCGACACGAGAAACGGGTGAATCACCTGCTCGGCAACACTGCCGCCGCCACGCCACGCAATCGCTGCATCGTAGAGCATGACGTAATCGCCGGCCTCGACGACTATCGCGAGCCCCTGCCCGACGTCGAGAAACCAGGTATCGAAACACTGGTTGGGTGGCGGTAGCGGCCGCCACACCAACATCGCCAACACGCCGATCAGAGCCGCGTAGCGGCCCGGCCAGCCGCGGGGCAACGTGACCCATGCGAGCGGCAGCAGCAGAAACAACCAGGCCCGGCCTTCGATCGCCGCGGTCCGGGTGTCGGCCCAGGAAATCGCTGCCAGCCGCGTGAGCAGCGCTTGCAGATGACCTGCGACCCACGCCGCACCCTCTAGCGTCAGGTCGGCGAATCCTCCCGTTGCGAGCGCCACGAGTACGAGCGGAACCACGACGAAACTGAACAGGGGCACGGCGACGAGATTGGCAAACGGTGCGACCACGGCGATGCGCTGAAACAGTAGCGCCGTCAACGGCAGCAGCCCGAACGCCAGGAATATCTGGACGACGAGCAATTGCCGTAGCCAGGAGCGCATGCCCGGAAGTGAGCGATCGCGACGCCGGGCGAGCCATAACAACAGGATGACGGCGCCGAAGGAAAGCTGGAAACCGGGCGTTAGCGAGGCGATCGGGTCGGTGCAATAGACGAGCAAGGCGCTGGCGACGACGACGATCGCCGCATCGATCTGCCTTCGCGTCACGATAGCAATCGCCGCAAGCGCGAGCATGATCGCGGCGCGGCGCGCCGGCACGCCCAGGCCCGACACAAGGGCGTAAGCGACAGCGACTGCCGTTCCTGCAAGAACCGCCGGCACGAGCAGCGTCCCCCTGCGACGCATCGGCACGATAACCGCCAGACTTGCGATGAAGCCCACTGACGCAGCGAGACTCACGTGCAAACCCGAAATCGCCATCAAGTGGCTCGTCCCGGTCAACGCAAACACGTCCCACTGCTCCCGCGTTACGAGGTGGCGCGCCCCTACGCCGACGGCAACGATGACGGCCGCGATCTCGCGCGACGCGGCCGAGGCGAGCGACCGTTGCGCGAAGTGATCGCGAAAACGGTCCACGACGCTCGCCTCCCCGGCCCAAAGCAGCTGGTTCCGACGGCCGGCAACCACGTAACCGGTCGCGTGGTAGCCCTCGCGGAACATCCAGGTCTCATAGTCGAAGACGCCGGGGTTCGACAGCCCGCGTGGCTCGCGCAATCGTACTTCGAGCTGCCAGACGTCTCCGAGTCGGGGGTCGACCGGCGGCTCGAACCAGCTCAACCGGACCCGGCGCGGGACGCGCGCGTCGCCGAGCGGCGCCACCTGCATGACCAGCGAGGCGCCGCGGACCTGCGGCGCCCCGACGACCCGGACGCGTGTCAGCATGCTGTCCCCGGCATACTGCCGGTCGATACGGCTTTCGACGATGTCGAGGCCGGCGGCCATGAACAATGCGAAGCCAGCGACGAACAGCGCGACCGGTCGCGATGCGCGCCATGCGCAGGCGATCAGCGATGCAACGAAAACAAGGCTTGCGAGGTCAGAGCTAAACGGCAGCGTGGTATGCTGCGCCGCCAAACCGCCCGCCATGACCAGGAGACAGGGTTTCAGCAAGGCCTGCGAAGCCGGCGTTCGCAGCTTCATGAAAACCGGATTGCACACGGATGCCCAGACGGATTTTCAAGAAATTCGCCTTCAAACGGCAGGAGATCGCTCGCCACTGGATCATGACGCCGTTCCGTCACCTGCTGCACGATCCGCGGCTCTGGGCCGTCCGGCGCCGCTGGGTCGTACCGGCCTTCGCACTCGGTCTGTTCATCGCCTGGCTGCCGTTCCCGGGACACACGGCGGCGGCCATCCTGATCGCGCTTTTGATGCGAGTGAATATTCCCATCGCCGCCGTTTCCACCTGGGTCAGCAATCCGGCAACGATGGGGCCGATGTATTACCTCGCCTACAAGCTCGGCAATGTGCTGCTCGGCAGCGAACCGGGCGAGTTCGGCTTCGAGCTGTCCTTCGACTGGGTCGCCCACACGTTCGTTACGATCTGGCAACCGCTGCTGCTCGGCTGTGTGTTGCTCGGCGGCGTCACCGCCCTGGTCGGCTATGGGGTCGTCGACGCGTTGTGGCGCATGTCCCTCAAGGACTACAAGATGCGCAAACGCGCAATTCGCCGCGACCGCGACTCAGCCTGACTCCTTCAGGACCCCGTCTTCGAGCACGAGCACGCGATCCATGCGCGCCGCTATGGACCGGTCGTGCGTGACGACGACGAGACTCGTGTGCAGTTCCTCGTTGAGTTCGAGCATGAGCCTCAGGACGTGTTCGCCGTTGCCGGCGTCGAGGTTGCCGGTCGGCTCGTCGGCCAACACGAGTTGGGGGCGCGTAATGAGCGCGCGCGCAACGGCCGCACGCTGGCGTTCGCCACCCGACAGTTCGCCCGGTTTGTGGCTCAGCCGCTCGCCGAGGCCCACGCGCTCGAGCAGCGATCTCGCTCTGGCGAGCCCCTCGGGCTTCGCCACGCGCCGAATCAGCAGCGGCATCGCCACGTTTTCCTCGGCCGTGAACTCGGGCAACAGGTGATGAAACTGATAGACGAAGCCGATGTAGCGATTGCGCAGCTCGCCTTTTGCGGTTTCGGACGTACCGTGCATCGGCGAACCGTTGATCAATACGCCCCCGGACGTCGGCTCATCGAGTCCCCCCATGATCTGCAGCAACGTCGTCTTGCCCGATCCGGAAGCGCCCACGATCGCAAGGCGTTCGGCCGGGCGCACCACGAGGCTGACGCCCGCCAGCACGGTGAGAGTGGACTGCCCTTCACGAAACTCGCGCGTGACGTTCCGGCATTCAAGTACGGGTTCAGTCATATCGGAGGGCCTCCGCCGGAGCAGTCCTTGCTGCAACCCAGGCCGGATAGAGAGTGGACACGAGCGCAAGCGCGAGCGCGATCAGCGCGATCCTGACGACGTCGCCAGCCTTCAATTCTGACGGCAGATCGCTGATGAAATAGACATCGGCTGCGAGGAACTTGATGCCAAAGACCGACTCGAGGAAGCCGACAATCGTCTCGAGGTTGGTCGCAATCAAAACGCCGAGCCCGACGCCGGCAACCGTGCCGACGATACCGACAATACTGCCTTGCGTGATGAAGATCTTGAGAATGCTCGACGGTTGCGCACCGATGGTGCGCAGGATTGCAATATCGGCCTGTTTGTCCTTGACGACCATGACGAGCGTCGACACGATGTTGAAGGCCGCAACGCCGACGACCATCAACAGTATGACGAACAGGATCGACTTCGTGATCTGGATCGAACGGAAGAAGTTGACGTGCCGCCGGGTCCAGTCGTTGACCAGTACGAGTTCACCGTGCGCGCGTGCGACCTCGCGCACGATGTCGGGTGACGCATAGATATCGGTAACCGCAAGCCGGACGCCCGACACGACACCTTGCTTGCGGTACAAACGCTGCGCGTCGCCGAGATGAACGAAAGCGAGCCGCCGGTCGAATTCGTACATACCGACACGATAGATGCCGCTGACCGTGAACCGCTTTTTCCGTGGAATGACTCCCGCCGGTGTAACGATGCCCTCCGCGAGCGTAACGGTCACCTTGTCACCGACGTCGACGCCCAGCGCGTCGGCCAGCTCGTTCCCGAGAACGATATTGAACGCGCCTGGCGCGAGTCCGCCGAGCGAACCCTGTTGCATGACGCCGCCGATCCCCGACACCGCGTATTCTCCATCCGGATCGACGCCACGCAGTTCGGCGCCGCTCAGGGCGTGGCCGGCCACGAGTAGTGCCTGGCCATCGATAAACGGTGCGGCCGCCCGGACACGCGGATTGGCGACGGCGGTTTCCTGCAAAGCCTCGAAGTTGTCGAGCTGTCCTTCGACGCCTTCGATCGTCGCGTGTGCGGTCATCGCCAACAGCCGGTCCCTGAGTTCGCGCTCGAATCCGTTGACAACCGACATGACGACGATGAGGACCAGCACGGCGATCGCGATGCCGGGCATCGAGATTGCCGAGATCAGCGATACGAAGCTGTTTCGGCTCCGCGATCGCACGTAGCGATTGCCAATCCACATTTCGAACCGCTTGCCCATTACTCGTACCTCAGGGCTTCAGCGGGATTCACGAGCGCCGCGCGGCGTGCCGGATACAGCGTTGCGAGCGAGGTCAGGACGAATGCGGATATCGCGATGATGGTGACATCGCGCGTCTCGAGCACGGACGGAATGGCGGTGACGTAATAGACGTCACCGGGCATGATCTGGAAACCGAACAGCTGCTCGAGGAACGGCGCGATCACCGGAACGTAGATCGCGAGTACGATACCGAGCACGACGCCGATCAGCACCCCGGCCCAACCGATCATCGCGCCCTGGACAAAGAACACGCGTACGACGCCACGCGGACCCATTCCGAGCGTACGCAGCACGGCGATGTCGGTTGTCTTGTCGGTGACGACCATGACGAGGCTCGCCACGATATTGAACGCCGCAACGCCGATGATCAGCGAGAGGATCAACGACATCATCATCTTCTCGATTCGAATCGCGCGGAAATAGCTGCCGTTCTCGATCGTCCAGTCGCTGGTCTCCACCGTTTCGCCGAGGCGCACCTGCAAAGCCCCGGCAATCGCCGGCGCCGACATCACGTCATCGGCCCGGAAACGCACCGCGTTGACCGCATCACCCATGCCGAGAACGCCGGCGGCGTCCGCAGCGTGGACGAGCGCCAGCACACTGTCGTGGTCCGCCAGACCGGCCTCGAAGACCCCCCGCAGTACGAATCGCTCCAGCACCGGTTCGAGCGTTCCGTCACCGACCGGACGCGGAATCAGCAGCACGACGCCATCGCCGATACGTACGTTGAGGTCGTAGGCGAGAATGCGTCCAAGTATCACGCCGCGCTGCCCCGGGAGCAGCGCGTCGAGGCTGCCCTCGACCATGTTGATGAGTTCTGCGGACAGAGCCTCTTCGTACGAGGGATCGATGCCGTGCACCATGACGGCATGGAGGTCGCGCCCGGATTGGATCATGCCTTCCATCGGAACGAAAGGCGCCGCCGCGGTCACGCCCGGTTCGGCAGCGACTTCCTCGACGAGTTTTCGCCAGTCCCGTACAGGACCGTCGGCGCTGCTGACGGTACCGTGTGCCGACATGCTGAGAAGCCGATTGCGCAGCTCGCCCTCGAAACCGTTCATGACGGACAGGATCACGATCAGCGCCGCCACACCGACCGCAATGCCGGTGAGGGAGATAAGCGTAATGAAGGACACGAACCGGGTGCGCCGCTTGGCCCTCAGGTAGCGCAACCCGATGAAGAGTTCGACTGGATTCAGCATTGGGCCGCATTGTGACACAGTTCGCATGCCTCATCCCGCGCGGCGGTGCTATAGTGCGCTTACCTGTAACCGGAGAACGAACATGGCCAAACTGCGCACGATTTCCCTGGCTGCCCTGCTCCTGGCGGCATGGGGTACGGCGAGCGCCGACACGCTTCAGATGCGAGGTGCTTCCGCCGATATGAACGACGGACGCCCGACTCGCGGCATGACGCAGGCCAGTGTCCAGTCCAAGTACGGCGCGCCGGCGTCGGTACAGGCTCCGGTGGGTGACCCTCCGATCACGCGCTGGGAATACGCCAACATGATCGTCTACTTCGAGTATGACAAAGTGATCCACGCTGTCATCAAGCGCTGATCGGCGCCACGACCGATACAAAGCCCGGGCCGGTAACGTCCCGGGTTTTTTTGTGCCTGATCGCCTTGCCGTAAGCCTTTTCCGATCGTGGCTATGCAATAATCGCGGCCCGATTTTCGTCGAACCGGACCGTGACCGCACCTCTCCTGCTTCCAGCCACCCCATCCCTGCCGGCACCCGGCGACACCGGCGCATGGGGCCGGTTGCTCGGCGCCAGCCTGTCGCTTGCCGTTGCAGAGCTCGCAGGTACGGTCGACCGACCGATCGTCGTCCTCGCGGAGGACCCGCGGCACGCGGACCAGCTCGAGGCAGAGGTCCGTTTCTTTGCGGGCGAGGAACTTCCGGTCGAACACTTCGTCGAGTGGGAGACGCTGCCGTGGGACAGCTTCTCCCCGCACCAGGACATCATCTCGCAGCGGCTCAGCGTATTGTCGCGCATGCCGTCCATGTCGCACGGCGTAGCCATCGCCGCAAGCACCGTCCTGCAGCAACGCCTGCCACCGGTCGGCTACGTTGCCGCCCGCTCGCTGTCCCTCGTGCGGGGCCAGCAGCTGCCTCGGGAGCCGTTCGTCGATTCGCTGGTCGAGGGCGGCTATGTCCGGGTCCCGCAGGTTTCCGAACACGGCGAATTCGCCGTGCGCGGTTCCCTGATCGACGTCTACCCGATGGGCGCGCGGGCTCCGCTGCGCATCGACTTCTTCGATGATGAGATCGAGTCGCTGCGGGCGTTCTCCGCCGAGACCCAGATGTCCGGCGAACGCATCGACTCGATCAGCATTCTTCCGGCGCGTGAGGTGCCGCTCGACCCGGATGCCGTGCGCGGATTTCGGGACCGCTATCGCGAGCGTTTCGAAGGCCAGCCTGGCCAGTCGCGCGTCTATCGCGAGGTATCGGACGGCATCGCGCACGGCGGCATCGAGTACTATCTGCCGCTCTTCTTCGACTCGACGGCCGCCTTTACCGACTACCTGCCCGACGACTGCATCGTGCTCGCACCGGCCGGGCTGGAAGACCTGCTCGAACAGTTTCATGTCGAGGCGAATGAGCGCTTCGAACTTTGCAGTCTCGACCCGGAGCGGCCGATTCTGAGCGTTGCCGAGACGTTCCTGGATCCCGAAAAGGCACTGGCTCGCCTCGCCGCGTACCCCGAAGTGCGCTATTCCGCGCAAACGGTCTCGGACGCGCGTGGCGTGCTGAACCTCGACACGAAACTGCCGCCCGCAATGAAGATCGAGGCGCGCTACGAGGACGCTGCCGCCGCGTTAGTGCGATTCCTCGAGGACTTCAACGGCAGGGTACTGTTCACGACGGACTCGCCGGGCCGGCGCGAACAGCTTTATGACATGCTCTCCGGACGCGGCCTCGACCTTGCACGCATCGACCGCTGGCACGAATTTCTCGAGGGCTCGCAGCGAATCGGCGTGGCCATTGCGCCTGTCGACAATGGCATCCTGTTGCCAGCTGCCCGGCTTGCGATCATCAGCGAGCAACAGCTCTTCGGCGAGCGCACGCGTGCTCGCAAGCGTCGCCGCCGGAGCGATCGCGATCCGGAGACCATCATCCGGCAGCTCAACGATCTCGAGCCTGGATCGCCCGTCGTGCACGAGGAATACGGCATCGGCCGCTACCTCGGCCTGGCGACGCTCGAAGCCGGCGGCATCACCGCAGAGTTCCTGCATCTGCAGTATGCGGACGGCGACAAGCTGTATGTTCCCGTGCATGCCCTGGACCTGATATCCCGTTACACGGGCGCGTCGCCCGAAAACGCGCCCCTGCACCGCCTCGGCAGCGACCAGTGGGCGAAAGCGAAACGCCGCGCCATCCGGAAGATCCGCGACGTTGCCGCGGAATTGCTCGACATCTACGCGCGCCGCGCGGCGCGTCCCGGCCATCGTTTCCACTGGCCCGAGGCCGACTACCGAACCTTCGAATCCGGTTTCCCGTTCGAGCTGACCGAGGACCAGGCACGTACGATCGACGACGTGCTCGGCGATCTCGCGTCCGACCAGCCGATGGACCGCGTCGTCTGCGGCGACGTCGGATTCGGCAAGACCGAAGTCGCCTTGCGCGCGACCTTTGCCGCGGTGCATGGCGGCAAACAGGTCGCGGTTCTCGTGCCGACGACACTGCTCGCCCAACAGCATGGCCAGAATTTCCGTGACCGTTTTGCCGACTGGCCGGTCCG
>JANQGP010000102.1 GCA_028277265.1 Woeseiaceae bacterium
ACTTGCCGAGCTGCATCGTATCGCCTGGGATGAAGGGAACGAGTTCTTCCCGCCGACGTCGTTCCAGGTCGTCGACGTGCGCGCAGGTGTCGGTGCGCCAAACGTGACGCCCGGCGAGCTCTTCGCACGATTCAACTTCCGGTATTCGACGGAATGGACCCACGAAAGCCTCAAGGAGAGGGTGCACGCGGTCTTCGACGCATACGATATCGACTACGAACTCGACTGGCACTTGTCAGGCGAACCGTTTCTGACCGAGTCCGGCAAGCTCATCAACGCAGTGCACGAAGTCGTCACCGAAGTGACGGGGAACGCGCCCGAACTCTCGACCGGCGGAGGCACCTCCGATGGTCGGTTCATCTCGCCGGCCGGCGCCGACGTCGTGGAACTGGGTCCGGTGAACGCGTCGATTCACAAGATCGACGAACACGTACGCATCAGCGACGTTGTCACACTCACGACAATGTACGAGCGCATTATGGAAAAGTTGCTACGCTGACCGGAAGTTGTTCCAGACTCCGGCGATCAGCAATCCGCCGAGGCCGATAATGACCCACGTCGGCATTGAGAGACCGAGAAAACGCCAGACGACGTCGGCGCATTCTCCCGAACCCTGGAAAATCATGTCGAGCGCATCGAACAACGCAAAATTCTCCATGATGTACTCGAATCCGGGACCGCAGGACGGCACTTCGTCGGTCGGCATGTTCTGCAGGTGAACGTGCCAGCCCGCCACGCCAACACCGAACCCGGCGGTCAGAAAGACGAGCACCCCGTAGGCACGGCTACCGGTCCGCCCCGGATTGTGCAGCGCAGCGGCGAGAAACACGATGCCGACCGCGATCGTTGCGACGCGCTGGAATACGCAGAGCGGACAGGGGTCCAGAAAAAGCACGTGCTGCGCGTACAGCGCAAATCCCATCATTCCCGCGCAGGCGAGAAAACCTGCAAGGTTCAGGAGTCGGCGGTCAGGCAGGGTCATCGTTCAGTCGGACTCGATATCGATATCGGAGCTTGTCTTGAACACAGTATGACGCACATCCTTGCCCTGCACCATATAGATGACATATTCGCAAATGTTCTTTGCGTGATCCCCGATACGCTCGAGTGAACGGGCAACCCACGTGACATTCATGACGCGCTTGATGTCGCGCGGATCTTCCATCATGAACGTGATGCACTGCCGCGTCAGCATTTCGTATTCCTTGTCCACACGGTCGTCTTCCGCAACGACGGCATAGGCATCGTCGATGTCGAGACGTGCGAACGCGTTCATCGCGTCGCGGAGCATTTGCGACACGTGGTTTCCCAGCGTCTTCACTTCACTGTAGGAATCCGCCGGACGATCCATGGCGGCGAGCTTCGCCGCGAGAAAGCCTATCTTCTCCGCCTCGTCGCCGATGCGCTCCAGATCGGTAATGGTCTTGATGATCGCCACGATCAGGCGCAGGTCGCTCGCAGCCGGAGACCGCGTTGCGAGAATACGGCCGCATTCCTCGTCAATATTGACCTCGAGGTTGTTGACCTTGTAGTCGTCCTTGGCGACCCGTAACCCGAGTTCACTGTCGCCGCTGACGATCGCAGACACGGCCTTCGACAATTGCGCCTCGACCAGGCCTCCCATCGCGAGCACGCTGTTTCGCAGGTCCTCGATGTCCTTGTTGAACCGCCGCGATATATGATCCGTGAAACCCGATGCTTCCATGGGTCATGCTCTCCTTGGCGCACTCAGCCTGCCGCCACGGCAGGCTCCTCAACGACGCGGTCCGGCGGGAAGTGGCAGCGAAACTCACTGCCCTTGCCCGGTTCGCTCTTGATGATCAGCTCCCCGTCGTGACGCACGAGTACGTGCTTGACGATGGCGAGCCCGAGGCCTGTCCCGCCATCGTCACGGCTGCGACCCTTGTCCACGCGAAAGAA
>JANQGP010000196.1 GCA_028277265.1 Woeseiaceae bacterium
CACGGGGATGTGGTCGAGCGCCGCTTCTTCGAGAATGCCGATCCCGAGCCCCGTCTTTCCGGACCCCGTCATGCCGATGATCGCGGCGTGGGTCGTCAGATCCCTGGAGTCATAGAGGACGAACTCTTCCGTGAGTTTGTCCGCGTCCATGTCGTAGCGCTTGCCGAGATAGAAAGCGCCGAGCTTCTCGAAGTCGTGCATTCGGCGCCCTCAGGTTGGCGGGTACGTGTAGCTCGCGCCGAACCCGAGCGGGATGCCTGCCGCGTAATACAGCAGCAGGAAGATCGTCCAGGTCACGAGGAACCAGACGGAATAAGGCAGCATCATGGCGGCCAACGAGCCGATGCCCGTCGATTTCACGTAGCGCTGGCAGTAGATCACGACGAGCGGGAAATACGGCATCAGCGGCGTGATGATGTTCGTGCTCGAATCACCGCCGCGGTAGGCGGCCTGCGTGAGGTCCGGTGAGATGCCGAGGGACATCAGCATCGGCACGAAGATCGGCGCAAGCAGGCCCCATTTGCCGCTGGCCGAGCCGACGAACAGGTTGACGAAGCCGGTCAGCAGGACGATGCCCACGATCGTAATGGCTGTCGGCAGACCCATGGCTTTCAGGACGGCCGCGCCGGACAGCGCGAGCAGGGTACCGAGATTCGATACCGCGAACGCGACGACGAACTGGGCGATGAAGAACATGATGACGATGTAGTACGCCATGTTGTGCATCGCATGCGTCATGCCCTCGATCATGTCCTTCATGCCTTTCATCGAGCCCGACACCTTGCCGAACACAATGCCCGGAATGATGAACAGCAGGAAGATCAATGAAACGATCGACTGCATGATCGGCGCCCCAAAGGTCGCGAGATTACCGTCGGTGTCACGCCAGGCCGAGTTCTCGGGGATGAGCGTCACGAACAGAATCACGAGACCGAGCACCATCGAGATCAGCGCCCAGCGCAGACCGCGGCGCTCTTCGGGTGTCAGGTCGTGCATCTCGGGCAGGTCTTCGGCGTCGCCATCGATCTCGATGTTCGAGACGCGCGGCTCGACGACCTTGTCCGTGATGTACCAGCCGAGACCGACGATCAGGATCGACGAGACCGTCGTGAAGAAGTAGTTGTTGAGCGTATTGACCTCGATCGCGGGATCGAGCAGCCGTGCGCCCTCGAGGGTCAGGCCTTGCAGCAGCGGATCGAGCGAGCTTGGTACGAAGTTTGCCGAGAAGCCGCCCGATACACCGGCAAACGCCGCGGCGATACCCGCGAGCGGATGGCGCCCCGCCGCATAGAAGATGACGCCGCCCAGGGGAATTACGAGCACGTAACCGGCGTCGACGGCGGAGTGACTGACGATACCGACGAGGATGACCATCGGCGTCAGCAGCCATTTCGCGGTCACGTTCAGTAACGCGCGGATGGCGACGTTGATGAAACCGGTATGCTCGGCGACGCCGATGCCGAGCATGGCTACGAGCACGACACCAACTGGGCCGAAGGTCATGAACCGGTTGACCATCGTCGCGAGGAACTGGACGAAATTGTCGGCGGCCAGCTGGTTGACGATAACGATGCGTTCGCCCGTCGCTGGATGGAATACGTCGAACGTGATGTACGACAGCAGCCACGACAGGATCCAGACGATAAAAAGCAGCGCGATGAAGAGCACGGCCGGGTCGGGAAGCTTGTTTCCGATTCTCTCTACGGCACCGAGGATGCCGCTATTGTGATTGACGGCCGGAGCTTGATCTGACATGAGGTCCCCCTCTTATTGTTTGCGTAGATTCTACGCGAAACTCAGAGGGAATTGATCAGCGATCGCCAGCCGAATCTAATGTATGCCGTGCATCCAGCGACGCAGGACAGGAGAAATCAGAAGCATCAATACGCCGACCCCGACGCCGAGGTACAGCAGGAACATCCAGAGCTCGTTGTAGGTCGCGACGGCCGACGCCAGGTCGCCGACGTCCCCGCCCGAGGTGTCGATTGCCGCGATTCGGCCGATGCGCATCGCGACCGTTTCCGACAGCGCCGTTGCCAGGAACCAGGTTCCCATGCTGACGCCGACCACCCGACCGATCGACAGCTTCGTCACCGCCGACAGGCCGACCGGCGACAGGCACAGCTCGCCGGTCGTGTGGACGAGGTAGGCCAGGATCAGCCAGATCATGGCGATCTTCCCCGCGTCATCTGGGAACTGCGAGCCGAGCGCCAGCAAGCCGAATCCAAGCCCTGCCTGGATGATGCCTAGCCCGAATTTGACCGGCGTCGACGGTTCGAGGTTCTTCTTGGCGAGCCAGGTCCAGAGCATCGCGAACGGAATGGCCAGCAATACGATGAAGAGCGCATTCGCGCCGCCGAACTGCCCGGCGGTAATCGTTATGCCGAAGGCTTCGCGGTCCACGACGCGGTCGGCGTAGAGCGTCATCGATCCGCCCGCCTGCTCGAACAGCGCCCAGAACACGACGGTCGACACGATAAGGATCATGAGCGCGACGGTACGGCCGAACTCGGCCGAGTTGTGGGTCATGAAACCGTAGACGATGAAGCCGATGATCAGCGCGACGGCCACGTAAACGAAGTACTCGGCGATGTCCTCGTTACCCGGAACGATGTGGAGGTTCACCAGCACCGTGTAGATGCCGACGAGAATCGCAACGCCGGCAAACGCATATGCGACACGGTTGTTCTGGCCCTGCCGCGTGTGGATCATCGAGTAGAGAATCAGGCCGACGATCGCGATGATGAGACCGATGTTCTGGGAAGCCAGCACGATGTGCTCGTGTTGCACGAGCCACCATGCCGCACTGAGCGCCACGATGGTCAGCAGGTAAATCGTCCACTCGACGTTGAGCGGGCCGAGCACTTTTTTCGCGAGTTTCTCAGGCTCGGCGGGCTCCGCATGACCCTTGAGGTGTTTCTGGCCGAGCATGAACGAGATCAGGCCGAACACCATGCCTATTCCGGCGGCACCGAACCCGTAGCTCCACCCGTACGTCTCTCCGAGCCATACGGCGATCAGGAAAGCGAGGAACGAACCGGTATTGATGCCCATGTAGAAGATGGTGAAGCCCGAGTCACGGCGCGGGTCGTCTTTGGCGTACAGCTTGCCGACGATCGTCGAGATGTTGGGCTTGAGGTAGCCGACACCCATCACGATGAGGGCGAGGGCCATGTAGAATACATTGAGCGCGCCGACGTCGCGGTTCGTCAGCTTCTCGGTCAATACGGTTCCGGCGGCGATGACTTCACCGGAGTGAAGCGTGAAGTCGGACTCGAAGACGTGGCCCGCCGCGAAGAACGTGGCCTCGGCCCCTTCCACTGCCATCAGCAAGTGCCCCAGGCAGAGCAGTATGCCGCCGAAGACGACGGCCTTGCGCATGCCGAGATACCTGTCCGCCAACATGCCGCCGATCAGCGGCAGTGCGTAGACGAGGCCGGCGTAGGCGCCGAGCACCGCGAATCCCATCTCGTCGGTGAACAGGTGGTACTTGGTGAGGTAAAGCACCAGCAGGAACTTCATCCCGTAGAACGAAAAGCGCTCCCAGAGCTCGGTGGCGAAGCAAACGTACAGTCCTTTCGGATGCCCCCAAAGGTCTTCGTCGTGCGAGTAGTCTTCGGCCGTAGTGGCCACAGCATCAGTCATCGTTCCCCCGATCGGCGCGGCGCGCCATCGAATTATTCTGGTGCGAAGAGAGGTTACAGATTAAACACTATCCGGCGGCGTTGCGGTAGTCGCGGTGCGGGAATTATGTTTGATATCAGAATGTTAGCCGTCCGCCGGCGCCGCTTCTTCCGCCGGTTCGTCACTCGAAGGGCGGAAGAACCGCGACATGAAGATACCCATCTCGTACAGGAGGTAGACGGGAACGGCGAGCATCGTCTGACTGATGACATCGGGTGGCGTCAGCAGCATGCCGATGACGAACGCGCCAAGAAAAACGTAGGGCCGCGCGCCGGCCAGTTTCTCCGGCGTCGTCAACCCCGTCATGACGAGCAGGACCGTTGCAATCGGCGTCTCGAACGCAAGGCCGAAAACCAGCACCACGATCATGACGAAGCTGACGTACTCGGTCATGTCGGGCTGGTAGTTCACGGCGTCCGGCGTAAACGTCGACACGAATCCGAAGATCAGCGGGAACACGACGTAGTAGGCGAAGGCCATACCGCCGAAGAACAACACGATACTCGTGGCCAGCAGCGGTACCGCGAATCGCTTCTCCTTCCTGTACAGGCCGGGCGCCACGAACGCCCAGACCTGGTAGAGCACGACCGGCATCGCGATGAACAGGGCCAGGTAAAACGTCAGCGCAATCGTTGCGGTCAACGGGGACACCGGGCTCAGCGCAATGAGCTGACCGTTCGGCACGACGCTGATGAGCGGCTCGGCAACGTAGTTGAAGATGATCTTGGAGAACGGCAGCAGCGCGAGGAACACGAGGAACACGGCCCCGAAGATCTTGAACAGGCGACTGCGCAGCTCGATGAGGTGCGAGAGCAGCGTGCCTTCGCCGAGCTCTTCTTGTTGCTCGTCCGCCATCAGGCCGTCTTTTCACCCTTGTCCGGCGGCGGCGCGGCCGGCGTTTCGTCTTCGTCCTCGACGTGCCTCGGCGAATAGGTGTCGTCGTCGCGCGGCGTGATCAGTTGCTCGGGGTTGAGATTCTTGAGATCGGTCGGGTCGAAGCCAAGGTTCTTCTCCGCATCGAGCTCATCCTCGAGCTGGCGCTTCAGGGTGCGCGTCATCTGACGCGCCTTGCCGACCCAGCCGCCCAGTTTGCGGGCGACCTTCGGCAGCCGCTCGGGCCCCAGTATCATGAGGCCGATCAGGCATAACAGGATGAATTCCGTACCGCCGATACCGGACATGCTGTGCCCCGCGGCTTAAGCGTCTTTTTCCTTGCGGGATTCTTCGGCCGGCGTGTTGTCGAAATCAGCGTCCTTGGACGAATCACTGATCTTATCGGCCGCCTCGTCGGCTTCGTTCATTGCCGAGCGGAAGCCCTTCACGGCGCCGCCGAGATCAGAGCCCATATTGCGAAGTTTCTTGGTGCCGAAAATGGCCAGCACGATGAGCAGAATGATCAACAGCTGCCACGGACCAATGTTGGAAAACATCTCGTTTCTCCTGGGGCAGAGCCCCGTCAGATAAGGCGCGAATTATGTTCATCATACCCGCCTCGGTGCAACAAAACCCGACAGACATCACACCGCGTCAACAGGCTATTAATAGGGTACCGGACACCCTATTTGATGCCGATAACAGGGTGTCCGGTACCCTATTAAAGTCAACGGGTTGAGAGCCAGAATGTCACGGGGCCGTCGTTCGTCAGGCTGACCTGCATATCGGCGCCGAATTGTCCGGTCTCGACCGTTTCGAGCATCGCGCGGCAGGCCTCGACGAGCTTGTCGAAGCAGTCCGAGGCCATCCCGGGCGCTGCGCCCTTCGTGAAGCTCGCGCGGGTGCCTTTTTTCGTATCGGCCGTCAGCGTGAACTGGGGCACGAGCAGCAGCCCGCCGCCGATGTCCTGAACGCTACGGTTCATGCGGCCCTCATCGTCCGGGAATACCCGGTAGGTGATCAGCCGCTCGGCCAGGCGCCGGACGTCCTGCTCGGTATCGTCGCGGTGTACGGCGACGAGCACCATCAGCCCCCGGCCGATGCGACCGACAGTCTCGCCCCCGACCGCGACGTCGGCGTGGCTCACGCGTTGCAACAAACCGATCATTTCTTGCAGATTGCCTGTGTTTCGGACCGCCCGGCCCCTTTGTGGATGCAAGCCACAGAATGATATGACACCCTCGAAGCGGCCGCGTGCGAGACTCGGTCGTCCGGCAGGTGGGAAAAGACAGCGATTTTACTCCACCCCGATGGCCATGGACGGCGTTAAGTCGGGGCTTATTGCTCGCCGGAGACCTGGAAAGAGCCCCTGCTCCCCGAATCAGGGGCTCTTTTCTCTATTTGTGGGGCCATCGAACCGAAAAATGAATAACCGCGCTCAATAGTGGGATTTCAAGGCTCACTAAACCCCCACCTTTCACTCATTCGTGTCGGTCCGACCTCGACCATAGACGGTTGGCAATGGGCCAGGGCCGGCAATAGACTTAGCTGCACAACGACAACACGGACGACAAGATGAAACGAAGAGAGTTTGTAGGGGGGATCGCGGCGGCGGCCGGTCTGGCCGCATGCACGTCGGAACCGGCGGATTGCACGACGACGGCGGCGGCCGGCGGTGAGACGTTCGAATGGTCCTGCGTTACGTCCTGGCCGCCGAAATTCCCGGGGCTCGGGATGGCGCCCGAGAATCTTGCGACACGCGTCGAGGCAGCGACCGGCGGGCGCCTGAAGATCAAGATATACGGCGGCGGCGAGCTCGTGCCGGCTTTCGAAGTCTTCGACGCGGTGTCGCGCGGCACCGTCGAGATGGGCCACGGCGCCGCGTACTACCATAAGGGCAAGGTGGACGCGGCCCAGTTCTTCACAGCGATTCCCTTCGGGCTGACGAACACGGAACTCAACGGCTGGCTCTACTACGGCGGCGGCATGGAACTCTATCGCGAACTGTATGAGCCTTTCGATCTCCTGCCGCTGCCGTGCGGCAACACCGGCGTGCAGATGGGTGGCTGGTTCAACAAGGAAATCAATTCGATCGACGACCTCAAGGGCCTGAAGATGCGCATCCCCGGTCTCGGCGGCGAGGTGCTGCGCCGCGCAGGCGGTACCCCGGTCACACTGCCCGGTGCCGAGATATTCACGGCGCTTCAGACCGGCGCGATTGACGCGACGGAGTGGGTCGGTCCCTACAACGACGCCTCCTTCGGGCTGCACAAGGCGGCGAAGTACTACTACTACCCCGGATGGCAGGAACCCGGCCCCGGCCTCGAGACCATCGTCAACAAGGCGGCCTGGGATTCGCTACCGGCCGATCTGCAGGAAATCGTCAGCATCACCTGCCAGGCGCTGACCACCGACATGGCGGCCGAGTACACGCACGGCAACGCGATGTCGCTCGCGACGCTCAAGGCGGACCCGAACGTGGAAATCCGGCCGTTCCCGGACGAGGTCGTCGCGTTGCTGAAGTCGATTACCGAAGACGTCGTCGCCGAACTGATGGAAAGCGATCCGGTTTCGGCGAAGATCGGCAAAGCCTACTTCGAGTATCTCGAAAAGGCGGCGGCCTACTCCGACATTTCGGAACGTGCTTACCTGACCGCGCGACACCTCTAGCTACTGTAGATCTTGCCCGGTAGCCACGTGACGAGGTCGGGGAACGCCGCGATCAGCAACAGCGCAAATACCTGGATCGCGACAAACGGTATCGCGCCGCGGTAGATCTGCGCCGTCTTCACTTCGGGCGGTGCGACACCGCGCAGGTAGAAGAGCGCAAAGCCGAACGGCGGCGTCAGGAACGACGTCTGCAGATTGATCGCGATCATGATGCCGAGCCACACCGGATCGAGCCCCATCGCGAGCAGCACGGGCCCGACGATCGGCACGACGACAAACGTGATCTCGATGAAGTCGAGCACGAACCCGAGCAGAAACATCACGAGCATGACGACGATGACGGCACCGACGACGCCACCCGGCAGTGCTTCGAGGACCGCGTGTACACCGTCATCGCCGCCGTAGCCGCGGAAGACCAGCGAGAAAATCGATGCGCCGATCAGGATCAGGAACACCATGCTGCTGATACGCAGTGTGGCCCGCATGATGTCTCGCAGGCGTTCGAGATCGAGTTCGCGTCTTGCGATTGCGAGCAGCAGTGCGCCCATGCCGCCGACGCCGGCCGCTTCGGTCGGCGTGGCCCACCCCGCGAGAATCGAACCGAGCACCGCGAAGATCAGGATCAGCGGCGGTGCGATCGCGCGCAGCACGCGCAGCAGGGTGATCGAATCATCGCCGCCGGCCATGCGCGCGGGCATCGCGGCGGGACGAAACAGCGCCACACCGAGGATGTAGATCACGTACAACGCGACGAGCAG
This sequence comes from Woeseiaceae bacterium, assembly GCA_028277265.1. Classification (GTDB taxonomy): domain Bacteria; phylum Pseudomonadota; class Gammaproteobacteria; order Steroidobacterales; family Woeseiaceae; genus UBA1847. Next base: position 7,986 of record JANQGP010000196.1, read on the forward strand.
GAGCCCCGGGATCAGCGCACCGGCAAACAGGTCGCCGACGGACACGGTCTTTGGCGAGTAGATGCCGAGCTCGAGCTGCGCCTGCTGGTAGGCCGTCGTCATGACATCGCCAAGCATGACGAGCACGATCGACGGCGGAATGATCTGGCCCAGTGTGCCCGAGGCGCAGATCGTGCCCGTCGCGATCTCCGGCGAGTAGCCGCGCCTGAGCATCGTCGGCAGCGACAGCAGGCCCATGGTTACGACCGTGGCACCGACGATGCCGGTGCTTGCGGCGAGCAGCATGCCGACCAGCGTGACCGAAATGCCGAGACCGCCACGCAACCTGCCGAACAGGCTGCTCAGCGTTTCG
>JANQGP010000207.1 GCA_028277265.1 Woeseiaceae bacterium
GACGACGGCGCCGAGCAGATTCAGGACGAAGCCCTCGCGCGCCATGACTTCCACACTGAGCTTGCCCGAACCGAAGACCACCGCGTTCGGGCCCGTCGCCACGGGCAGCATGAAGGCGAAACTCGCACTGATCGTCGCGGGCACCATGATGAGTTTCGGATCGATTCCGGCGGCCAAGGCGCCCGCGGCGAGAATCGGCATCAGCAACGCCGTGGTCGCCGTATTGCTGGTGATTTCGGTCAGGAAGCTGACGGAGAGGCAGGTGACGATGATGACGAGCGCAATCGGCAACGCGCTGAGGCCTGCGAGTCCCTCGCCGACGAGTGCGCTCAGGCCCGACGCGGCAAATGCCTTGGCGATACACACGCCCCCGCCGAAGAGTATGAGTACGCCCCAGGGGATCGAACCCGCGGTCTCCCAGTCGAGCAGGCGCTCCCCTTTCCCGTTGGGCACGAGGAACATGATGATGACCGCGAACAGCGCGACGCTGGCATCGTTCGCCGACTGCAGCCCGAGCCATTCGCTCCAGCCGCCGAAAGGCTCCTTGCGCGTGATCCAGGCAAGGGCGGTCAGCACGAATACGGTCAGGGTGCGGATTTCCTCGGTTCGCCAGGGACCCGTATCGGGGAGATCGATCCGTTCACCCTTTGGCAGTCCCCGCGACAACCACAATGCGGCGATCGGCACCATGATGACGACGATCGGCATCGCCCAGCTCATCCATTCGGTAAACGTCGGTTCGTAGCCCGTGGTTTCCGCAAACACGCGCATGAAAATCAGGTTCGGCGGCGTGCCGATGGGGGTGCCGACACCGCCGATGCTGCAGCCGTACATGATGCCGAGCAGCAGCGCGATGACCATCCGAGGGTTTTCGATCTTCTCGCAGATCGCGAGCACGATCGGCAACATCATCAGGGACGTCGCGACGTTCGAGATCCACATGCTCAGAACGGCGGCCGCGACCATGAAGCCGAGAACCAGCTGCGTACCGGCATGCCCGCCAAAGGCGCTCACCATCATCAGGGCGAGCCGCCGGTGCACGCCACAGCGCGCCATCGCGGTCGACAGCATGAATCCGCCGAGCATCAGCAGGATGAGCGGACTGCCGTAGGCGGCGCCGACCTGATCGCCCGTCAGGATGCCGAGGTACGGGAATGCCGCGAGCGGCAGCAGCGAGGTGGCGGGTATCGGTATCGCTTCGAATATCCACCAGACCGCGCACACGATCGTAACGGCGGCGGTCCAGGCGATGGCGTTATCGAGTCCGGCTGCCGTCATCGAAACCCAGGCGATCGCCGCAAGAATCGGACCGCCGACAAGCGCGGTGCGTTTGATGACCATGTCGTTCCCCTGTTACCGGATCTGGATCTCGTCGCCGACGACCCGTAGTTCGGCGCCATGCGGGTCATTGACGGACCGCAGGTAGCCGAGCAGCTCCCTGCCCTTGTCGCCGCGCGGCGAATGCAGTTTCACGAGATTGGTCTCATCGCGCCAGCTCGGTACCAGGGAAATCGTCGCCACGCGTTTGTCGCGCACCAGCAGGCGTACGAGCAAACCCTCTTCGTGCTTGCCGAGTCTCAACCTGTCGTCGAACACGAACTGGCCGATCGAGTGGAAGATCGGCTTGCCGTCGTGCATCTCGATCTGCTGGTAGGTATGCGGACCGTGACCCATGACGACGTCGGCGCCGGCGTCGATCGCGGCGCGCCCGACGACGCGCTGGTAGTCGACCACGTCGACGGTGTTCGACACGCCCCAGTGGTAGGACACGACCAGCACGTCCACGCGTTCGCGCAAACGCCGGATATCGTCCTGCATGCGCGCCATCGATTCCTCGTCGACCCAGGTCACGACGATGGGCGGCTGCCCGGGCTTGTCGAGGTTCGGCGGCGGCTGGTACGCCGTCGATACCTTGATCTCGGCAATGCCGGGCCGGTCTTCGGTCGCCGCAACCGTGTTTCCGTTCAACCATGCAG
>JANQGP010000297.1 GCA_028277265.1 Woeseiaceae bacterium
GTGCGCCGAAACCGACACCAATGGCAATTGCGCCGGTTGCAAAGGCAAACGCCGTCAGCGGCACACCGAGCAAGCTCAATGCTGTCAAGATAACCAGTATCAGGAGCGTGAAAAATGCGATGCGTTTTATCGTGTGAGCAACGTCGGGGCGCAAGCGCGTAGATGCGAGACGCTGACCGAGCAGATAGCCGATGAACTGGCTGATGAGGTAGCCGCCAACCAGCAGCAATACGACCGCTACAATTTTGCCAACAGTTAGTGATTGGCCGTCCGGCATCGAGATAAGAACGTGATTCCAGAGTTCGTTCATTTCAGCTGGCATCGTTTACTTGACCTTCCGGGATAAAAGTGTCGCGCCATTTCCCTTTTTGTGGAGATCTGCTCCCCCCGAGGCATCAACTGCAAATCGGAATTCCGGAGTCGGGCTTGATATCTCCAATAATGATCGTGCTCTGAATATCTTTGACACAGTCAAGCCCTCCCAATTCCTGCACGAGCTCGAAGTAGTCGTCCAAATCCCTCGCAACAACCTGGAGAAGCAGATCCCAAGGTCCGGCCAAAGCACTGCACCAGACGACCCGTTCGATGCGCCGCATTTCTTTCTCCATGGACTTTGCATCATCTTTTCGGTGCTTCTCGATATTCAGATGCACGAAAGCACTAACTCCCCATCCGGCTTTCACGCGATCAATGCGAGCGCTGTAGCCGCGAATAATCCCTTCGGATTCGAGGCGCTTGATTCGCCTGAGGCAGGGCGACGGAGACAAAGCGACCCTCTCAGCAATTTCGGTATTAGGTAGTCGCGCGTCGTCGCGAAGTATTCGAATCAGCTCTCGATCAGCTCGGTCGAGACTACGGGTGGGCATACTTGGCTCCGTTTTCGAAAAATCGGCGGTGTTTATTGCGCAATTTCACAGCATAGCGCTATAAAAGGCAATAATCTCGCCGGCCACCTTTGAAATAATGCCGCGCCATGGACAGGCAGACAGCGAAAGAACAGTGGTCATCCCTATGGGGGTTCGTAATGGCAGCTACGGCCGCCGCCGCTGGGCTGGTTCTGGCAAGTGGATTGCAAGTATGAATGGCGAGAAATTCACAGACTTGCGAATTCGCCAAGCTGGTCAGGCCGATTGCGCGTGGCTTTCTGCGCTCGCAATTCGGGCCGTAAACGGTATGGATCGGAAGACTTACGATGACCAGCAACTCGAGAAAGCAAAGACGATCGCACGCATTGACAGTAGATTGGTAAAGGATGGCTCGCTCTACATCGCGGCAAAATCACATCAGAATGCCGGGTGCATAGCATGGACCGTCCGCCCGGAGCTCATGGCAGGTAACGACTACGGTCCGAAGCTCTCTGCATCCATGCGCGCTAGAGACGGCTCTGCGGTTATCCGTTCGCTTTTCGTAGACCCCCTGTTCTCCCGGCAAGGCATCGCGAAGACGCTTATTCGCCACTGCACCCGCGAGGCCCGGAAACGTGGTGTCCTTCGTCTGGAAGTGCTGGCATCCGCGGCCGCTCAGCATGCGTTTTCGGCGCTGGGTTTCGAATTGCTCTCTGAAGTTGGGTTGCTATTCGACGATGGCACGGAACTCGCGAGTTTCCACATGCAAAAGTCGCTCCAGACAACGAGAAGCAGATCTCCCCTATGAGTGCCAAAATAGAGGTTCCGGCCGAAACCTTTTCGCCGGTTCAGACATCTATACATAAGTGACTCACATTTGGGGGGTATTATGAAAATCAAACGCAGAGCGTTCCTCGGGCATATGGCCGCAGGTAGTGCGGTTCTGACGATGCCAGGATTCCTCAGTGGCTGCACGGTCCGGCAGGCAACCGCTGTTGCCGAGCCGACGCCAGACAATCCCTTCATGGACTGGTTCGGGGTGGACCAGGCAACCGTCGCCAAGGTCATGTCTAACCTGACCGCGAGCGGCGCCGACGCCGCCGACCTCTATTTCCAACATTCGCGCAATAACTCGCTGTCGCTTGAAGACGGCATTGTTTCGAGTGCGAACTCGAACATCCAGCAAGGTGTCGGCCTGCGCGTCGTCATCGGTGAACAGACCGGCTATGCCTTCACCGAGGACCTGACACTGGCCTCGATGCTTGCTGCCGGGCGCACCGCTTCTGCGATCGCCTCGGGAGGCCGCGTTGTTGCTCCGCAGGCATTTGCGCCCAGGGAAATGGGCGGCCTCTATACCACTACGGTACCGTGGTCCGAAGTCGGTATCGACCAGAAGCTGCCGGTGCTCAAGTACATAGAAAAGAGAGCCAAGGCCAAGGACCCTGCTGTCGAAAAGGTGTCGGTCTACTGGAATGATGGCGACGAGCGCGTCATGATCGCCACGCTGGATGGCAAGCTGGTCACCGACCACCGTCCGATGACGCGGGCGAGCGTGGTCGTCACAGCCCGGAAGGGTGAAGAAGTGCAGTCCGGGTACAGTAACATTGCCGCCCGAGAAGAATTCGGTTGGTACACCGAAGAACGGCTCGACAAGATGATCGACGAAGCGGTCGACCGCACCATGATCCTGTTCGATGCACGCCGGCCGCCGGCCGGTGAAATGCCGGTCATCCTTGCGTCGGGAGCGAGCGGCATCCTGTTGCACGAGGCCATCGGCCACGGCATGGAGGCCGACTTCAATCGCAAGGGCACGAGCATATACTCCGACATGATCGGCAAGAAGGTCGCTGAGCCGTTCGTCACGGTTGTTGATCAGGCGACGATCCCTCGTGAGCGCGGCGCCCTCAACTATGACGACGAAGGCAACAAAGCCGGCCGCACGGTCATGGTCGAGAACGGTATCCTGAAATCCTACCTGCACGATCAGATCAGTGCGAAGCAGTATGGCCTCGAGCCGACCGGTTCGGGACGCCGCCAGTCATACAAGTACGCGCCGATGCCGCGCATGAGTTGCACGTTCATGGAGGACGGCCCGCACACGAAGGATGAAATTATCGAAGCCGTCGACCACGGTATCATCTGCGAAACCTATACCAACGGCCAGGTGCAGATCGGGGCTGGCGACTACACGTTCTATGTCAAGAATGGCTGGCTCGTCGAAGGCGGTCGTGTCACCGCGCCGATCAAGGACGTCAACATCATCGGCAACGGGCCGGAGTCGCTCAAGAAGATCACGATGGTGGCGAACGACGCACGCCTCGATACAGGCGGCTGGACCTGCGGCAAGAATGGCCAGAGCGTACCCGTGTCGCAGGGTATTCCGACCGTACTCGTCTCCAACATGACCGTAGGAGGCGAAAATGCCAGCTGATCTCAAGACTCGCGCAGTGCATGCCGTTGAGCTTGCCAAGAAAGCCGGTGCAGATGACGCTTTTGCATCTGCCGCGCGGAGCCGCGACGTCGAATTCGAGTATCGCGATGGCGCGCTCGAGAAGGTCAAGGACACGACGTCGCGTTCGTTGGGCCTACAGATCTATGCGAACGGTCGCTATTCGAGCCACCAGACGACCGATCTCAACCCGGATCGAATCGAAGGGTTCATTTCCGAAGCGGTCGCCATTACGCGCGCGCTGGAACCCGATGAGTTCCGCAAGATAACGCCCGAGGACCTGTTTGCGAACCAGCCCAGAGATGATCTGGATCTCGTCGATGCCACCGTCGAAACGCTCGACCGCGACCAGCGCCTGGCATGGTGTGAGGCGCTCGATGCCGCATCGCATGGCCATGAGCGTGTGATCTCGGCAACGGCCGGAGTCTACGACGGCATCAACCAGTCGGCCTCCGCGAGCAGCAACGGTTTCGTCGGTGTGAAGCAGTCGACCTACTGCTGGTTTGGTTCCAGCGTCACGCTCCGAGACACGGGCGATCGGCGCGCCGAAGACTGGTTCTATGCGGGCGGAGCGCACGTTGCGGATCTACCGGACCCGACAGGCGTCGGCGAGGAAGCGCTGCGGCGAACGTTGTCGCGCCTTGAGTCCGGGAAAGGACCGACTCAGAAGTCGATGATGGTCGTCGATTCGCGGGCGTCGGCGTCGTTGATCGGCCGGCTGATGCGTCCCGCGAACGCCCGCAGCGTGCAGCAAGGCCGGTCGTTCTGGGCCCAACTCCTCGGTGAGCAGGCGTTCAGCGACAAGCTGACTATCATCGATGACCCGTTGATCAAGCGCGGTCTGGCGTCGCGTCACTACGACCGTGAGGGCATTTCGGCGAGAGCTTTGCCCATCGTCGAAAACGGTGTCGTAAAAAATATCTATGTCGACACATATTACGGCCGCAAGGCAGACATGGCGCCCACGACGGGTTCGGCGTCGAATCGGGTAATTGCCCCGGGCGAGCAATCACTTGAGCAATTGCTCGCAGATGTCGGCAGCGGCGTCTACGTTACGTCCTGGCTCGGCGGCAACGCCGACGCGACAACCGGCGACTTCTCGCTCGGTTTGCGCGGCCATATCATCGACAATGGCCGGATCGGCCGTCCGGTTGGCGAGATGAACGTCACGGGTAACCTCAAGAACCTGTTCGCACAGCTCGAGATGGTGGGCAACGATCCGTACCCGTATTCGTCGATCCTGGCGCCGTCACTTGTGTTCGTTGACGTCGATTTCTCCGGCGCGTAACAGACAATTGGGGTCAGAGCCGCGCCCTGACCCCAATTCCTATCTTCCTACACCCCATCAGATCGGGTCGCGACTATTTCAGCTGTCTCTTGTTCTCATCCGGAGGGTGCGGACCCCAGATTTCTTTGAAAATCAAATCACCGAGTATTGCCAATACGATCAGGACGGCGAAGGCTATCGACGCACTTTGGATTCTGGAATAGCCAGACTCGAACAGATAAACGAACACTGCCATGCAGAAAATCGTTACGATGATACTTACGACAAATTTGGCAACGGAGTACATTACTTCATCCGATAGTCATATAACGCGACCCCAAGAGCAGAAACGCCAGTTACTATGTGCTGATGTTGCTGATACTCCAAGTCTAGCTGTGTTTCTTCTGCTTCTGTAAGTGGACCCATTGTCCCCGACACTGTCTGACATTGGTCAGCCAACGGCCAATTCCCGACATCGACACTAACCGTTTCAGAAAGGCAATGCCCGCCGTCCGAATAGAAATCACAGGTGCGCTCCAACATGTTCCCGAATCTCAAGAACGACGCCAGCTCCAGGTACGCACCCAATTGAGTCCGTGACGCAACAACGACGATTTCGTCTATAAACCCAAACCAGGTCAAATTGTCCAGATTCTGGGTAAACACTCCGTCGTTCACGAAATTGCTCCGTCGAACGAAGGTGTAATTTGAGCCATTCTCAAAGTAGGTCGTGCCCTGTCCGAACCCTTGATCCCCCTGACCCGGCAAATCAGCTTGAGCTAACGAAAGCCAGCTCAAAGAAATCAGGACAATCAACGTTCTTTTTGTGATCTCGTTTTGCTCGAAGATGAACTTCGGAAAAATCGTATATGAGAATACAGACTCATATATGGATTAGTGTACTCTCTTGCCATTAGGCGCACCCAGGTCGTGTGTCCTCAAATTATTGATCCAAAAATATGGAGAAGATTCGATGTTAAAAAGCCTGACGCTTGTTCTCGGTGCTTTCGCGCTTGCTTCAGCCCAAGCGACCAGCGCTCAAGGTCTGCCCGGGAGTGGAGACAGTGGAATCGGTGGCGGTTTTGACTTTAACCAATACTACGTGGGCGCTGGCCCGTGTTCCGCCTCTTGTTTCCGGCTCGCTCCCGGAACGACGACGCCGACCTGGTCAGTTGAAGCCCGAAACCCATTGGGAACCCAGACCATTTATGACACAGGCGTTGTACTCTGGGATGAAGATGACGACGGAAATGACGAACCAGTTGATATGAGTTTGTATCGCCTGGAGGCCGATGTTGTGGGAGCCGTCCCTACGGGCGATGGAAAGGTAACTGTGGTGATCGAACTTACGACCATTGAAATCAGCTCTCAAGAGGTCGTAAATCAGGAGAACATTACCAAGGTATATAATCAATCTGCGCTAACAGGGAATTCAGATAATTAACCTGCCTGTGGTTTCGTGGCAGCACGGTATCTCGCCGTGCTGCCTTTGAGATTGGGAAAAGCCAATGCCGTATCCTCTAGTTGTAATAATCATGTCACACAAAGTCAGTGTGGGCATTGAAATTGAGGAAATCTCAACCAGACACGCGTGTCAGGCAGCAAAATCTGCTGTAGAAGAGTCTTTCGCGCACCTGATACCGGAGAATCGACGCACTAGTTGGACTCGCTCCAAGTAACGGTTGATTTCGTTGCTGCACTTTGCCTTGCCGCCTCGAGTACTTCCATCACCACCATGTTGTTCGCTAATGAAGAAAGATCGTTGGGCGCTAACTCGACGGTCCCGCGGATAACGGCGCTGAACATGGCAAAGGGATCGTGCCAGGGAGCCGGCCGCTCCGACAGTCGCAGAGATTCTTCTTCAAAACCGTCATATCCCTCAGCCATCCGGATGCGCAGCTGGTGGCGATCATCAGCGAACACGGCGCCGTTTAGTCCGTAGACCTCCATGTCCTTGCGTCCGATCGGCCAGTTCCATGACGCTTGAATGACCGCCTGGGCTTTCGGATAGGTCAAGACGATGGTGGCCTCATCGTCGACGTGGGGATGGTTTTCCGGTTGGAGCTGTTGGGTGATCGCCGTCACGCTGGTTGGTTTCTCACCATTCATCAGCCACGTCATCAGATTGACACCGTAGCAACCGAAATCGAACAGTGCGCCGGCTCCGTTGAGCTCCGGGTCGAGCAGCCAATCGAGAAATTCCTGATTGATTCCAAGCCTGACCGGGCCCATGTGGCCATCGCGGACGATCACCTTGCGTATCGGTCCAATCGCGCCATCCAGAAGTACGTCACGTGCCTTGTGTACGCTCGGGTACCAGTTCGTTTCATAGTTGGTGAGCAGATGAATGCCGTGCTCTTCGGCCAAGGCCTTCATGGCTCTTGCGTGTGCCAGGCTGACCGCCAGCGGTTTTTCGACCATTACGTGAATTCCGCGTGGTGCCATGGTCTCGACCACGGCGAGATGCTCGTAGATGGATCCGAACGCCGTGACCCCCTCTGGCTCGACCGCCGCCAGCATCTCGTCCATGGATTCATAGACCAGCGCCATGTCGAATCCATGTTGGTTGCTGTAGCGCCTGGCGAGATCGCGATTCGATTCCACGATGCCCACGATTTCGAAATTCTCACGACGCTCACTCTCGAAAATCCAATGCACGTGCGTGTGTGTGAGACCGATGACCCCGAGCTTCACTGGCGCTCCGCTATCGCTGCCATAAGCGGTGGATCCGATCATTATGAGAAACAGTGTGAACAGCCGATACATAGTTCGCGTTGAAGTAAGGAAAGAAAACTCAATCGCGCCATCGAATCAATTGGTCCGGCGCACCGTTGCTTCGTTCGTCAGTCTAATCGATTCATATCGTCCGAGTTGTTGTGACACTCGTGACCGTTGTCGAGGGTAACTACCTATACTGACAAATTGTTCAGCGTAGTATAAAGGAGGGTCCTTCCCGTATTGGACATGCCAAGGGCGCTTTTCGTGATTGGGCCAAAGAGCTGCGCGTAGCGTTGGAGACCAATCCATGAGCAGGTGACTCGGGGATTCACTTCATGCGCAAAAGACGGTCGCTGACGAGGAGAGAGTTCAACAGGGCAACGGCTGCGGTGTTGCTTGGGGCTGCTTTGCCGATCGGCTGCTCGAGCGGCGACGGCGACCCAACTTATGAATCGCTGGTTAAAGACACCTGGCGACATTCAAGCGGTCCTTTTTCCCAAAGACAGGATCTGATGAGAGAGTTGGTCCGGTACGCCACCCTCGCCCCGAACAGCCACAACACTCAGCCGTGGAAGTTTCGGATCGATACGGATCGTATCGATGTGTTGCCGGACTTCAGCAGGCGCTGTCCCGCCGTCGATCCGGACGACCATCATCTCTTTGTCACGCTCGGCTGTGCGACGGAGAACCTTGTTCTCGCCGCTCGAGCCCACGGCCTGCGGGCGGACGTTTCGGTCTTCAACGCGACAGCCGATGCAATTCGGATCGACCTCGAGCCAGCAGCGCCAGAGGATTCGCCTCGGTTCCGTGCCATAACCAAGCGGCAATGCACTCGCGCCAACTATGACGGCAAACCGGTACCCTCCGAGCAACTTTCCGCTCTCGAAGCATCGGCAACAAACGAAGATGTGGCGGCGATGATGTTCACTGCCAAACGCGATCTGGAGACGATTCTTGAATACGTCGTTGCGGGCAATACGGCGCAGATGAATGACAAGGCCTTCATAGCCGAACTCAAACAGTGGATCCGTTTCAGTGAGCCATCGATCGTCGAACACCGTGATGGACTTTTCTCGGCATCATCCGGCAACCCTACCGTGCCAAACTGGGTCGGCAAGACCATGTTGAATTTCGTATTCACTGAAGACAGTGAAAACGAAAAGTATACGGGCCATATTCGGAGTTCTGCGGGCGTGATCGCCTTCGTCTCACAAGAAGACAACAGGGAGAGCTGGATCAATGTCGGGCGTTGCTACGAGCGCTTCGCCTTGCAGGCCACAGTTTTCGGACTGCGCCACGCCCACATCAATCAAGCCGTTGAGGTGCCGGAGGTGAGGGCACAGTTCGCTGATTACCTGGGTATTGGCGAGCAACGACCGGACCTGCTCGTCCGTTTTGGCTATGGACCCGAGCTGCCTCGGTCGCTACGGCGATCAGTCGACCAGGTGATCATCGCTTGAAGGAGCAAAACCAGCCAACTCAAAGCGGACGTTCAATACAACACTCCCCGGAGCCGAATTACGAAACCTATTCATCCTTACGCTTACTCTCGATCCAATCCTGCTGCACGTCGGCGCGCGTGTAGATCTCGATAACGCCATAACGGCCTTCCGCACCGCCGGTCGGTTCGGTGTCCTGGCCGGAGCTGACCGCCACGACGCAGACGCCGTTTTCCTGTTCGACATATGCCGGTCCGCCGCTGTCACCTGGACCGCTGATGCCCTCGAGGTCAACGGCCGACGGCGCGTCCGACGCATCGAATTCGAAGAACAGATGTTTCTTACTGACTACGGTGACCGCGTTCCTTGCCATGCGCATTTGACCATCGGCCGCGGCTGGCCCGGTCTTGCCGGTCCCTGTGTCGCCGGCACCCATGAACACGACCGTCGCGCCGGTTAGGTCGCCGGGCGCGCAGAGCGGGACGATGTCAATGGCGGATGGACCGTCGGCAACACGGATCAGGGCCAGGTCAATCATCTCCGCGGCCCAGCCCGGATGGGTAGCGACGTCCGCCACGATAAGCCGGCCCTCGTCTCCGATAGGGTCTCCGGTCCGGAATCCCTCTGCGACGTGGGCTGCCGTGAGAATCCAGTCTTCCCCGATCCAGGTTCCCATGCCATCCGCCGAGCCGGCGTGATTCCTTGTCAGCACTATTGGATCCGGATAGTCGCTCGCGAGCCGAAGATGCTCGGAATCGTCCGCTTCGTGGCTGATGATAATAGGCCAGGCGGCGGTTGATACAGTGAGGCTGAGACATGTCAGCACGACCAGTCGTGACTTCCCCATAATGCAATCCGCTTCCGTCGTGGGTTCTGCTACGAGTTGGATGCGCAAGAATCGAAAAGCGTCGCACGGGCGAGTCATGAGAGAGCTTCCGATCAGTACGAATACCAATGCTCTTTCTGCACAATCGGCTCAGGTCGCCGTGTCACACTGGCTACCGTGCCTTAGCTATACTGCTCCTATCCGTAGGCTCTGCTGTCAATCGTGGGGATCTGGGTTTGATCGAATTCGACGGCTTCTCGATCGATGCCGAAAAACGCGTCATCAGACGCGACGGTGAGAAGATCCACCTTGCGAAAAAGCCGTTTGATGTGCTGCTGTACCTGATCGAGCGGCGCGGGCAGCTGGTCACTCGAGACGAGCTACTGGAGAAGTTCTGG
>JANQGP010000424.1 GCA_028277265.1 Woeseiaceae bacterium
TCTCGCCGCGGGCGCACTGGCCGCCGGAATCGATCCGAGACTCATCATGGTGCCCGCGACGATCAGCGCCAGTTTCGCCTTCATGCTGCCCGTGGCGACGGGCCCGAACGCGGTGATCTTCGGTTCGGGCAAGCTCAGTGTGGAAGTCATGGCGCGCGAGGGCTTCGTCCTGAATCTGCTCGGCGCCGTCGTCATATCGAGCGTCTGCCTCTTGTTGCTCGGTTAGGACGGCTGCAACATGCGCAGAACCCTTGTACCATATGTTTCACGTATCGCGGATTTGCAGTGGAGTGTTGCAAATATCACCGTTGCACGGAGGATAGTCACTTGAAGAACCGGATTGCCGATCGCATTCGAGAGCACTGGTCGTCGCTGACGCGGAGCGACCGCCTGGTCGCCCGGCGAATCCTGTCGGAGTACCCGTCGGCCGGGCTGAAGACCCTGGCGGAGCTGGCCGGCCGCGCGGGCGTCAGCGCACCTTCGGTCATTCGCTGTGTCAAGAAGCTCGGGTATTCGAGCTACCCGGAATTCCAGGCAGCGTTGCGCGACGAAGTGCAGGAGGCATTCGACGAGCTCTCGAAGAAGGACGCCGACGGCCGGACGGGCGACATGAATGAAGCGGAGGCGGCCTATACGCGCAGCGTCCGCCGTACGGTCAAGCTGTCGCTCGACGCCGAGCTCGAGCAACTCGCCGCGCTGCTGGCGCGTTCGAAGTCGAGTGTCCTGTGCCTTGGCGGGCGCGTCAGCCAGGCGGTGGCAATGGTTTTCCAGGCGCAGCTGTTGAGACTGCGGCGCAACGTCGAGCTCGTCAGCCCGAACCCGATCGAGCGCGCGGAGCGCCTGATCGACGTGAGTCGTAACGACATCGTCGTGCTCTTCGACTACGCGCCGTACGACACGCAGACGGCCTCGTTCGCGAACCTGGCTGCCGAGCGCAAAGCGTCGATCGTCTGTTTCACGGACATCGATCAGTCGCCGGTCACCGAATGGGCGGACTTCGTCATCGCGGCGGACACGAAACTGGACGACGGGCGCCAGAGCCTTGCCGCGGCGCTGTGTTCGGCGGAGCTTGCACTCGCGGAGGTGCGCGTCCGCATCGGCGCGCGCGCGCGCTCGCGCAGCCTGGACATCAGCAGCGTGCCGGACGTCGGACTCGATTCACTGGCGACGGGCAACGCGACCTGAGCTTGCGCGGGTCCGTGGCGGATGACTACCAGGTACCGCATCGCGGTCATCCCGGGCGACGGTATCGGTACGGAGGTCATTCCGGCCGCCATTCGCGTGCTCGACGCGGTCGCCGGGCACCACGGTTTCTCGTTTGACTGGACCTTCTTCGACTGGAGCTGCGAGGTTTATGCCCGGACCGGGCAGATGATGCCCGATGACGGCATTGAGCAGCTCTCCGGTTTCGATGCCATCTACCTCGGCGCCGTGGGTTACCCGGGGGTGCCCGACCGGGTCTCGCTCTGGGGTCTGCTGATCCCGATCCGGCGCAACTTCGACCAGTACGTCAGTCTTCGTCCCTGCCGCATGCTGCCCGGAATCGAGTCGCCGCTCGCGGGTATCGGGCCGGGCGACATCGACTACTACGTGGTCCGGGAAAACACGGAAGGCGAATACTCGAGCATCGGCGGTCGGCTGTTCGAAGGTACCGAACGCGAGACCGTCGTACAGGAATCGGTCCTGACGCGAACCGGCACCGACCGTATCCTGCGCTACGCGTTCGAGCTTGCGAGGACGAGGCGGAAGCGCCTGACGAGCGCTACCAAGTCCAACGGCATCGTGTTCACGATGCCGTACTGGGACGAGCGCGTTGCCGCGATCGGGGCCGAGTTTCCCGACGTGGCCGTCGAGCAGTTTCACATCGACATCCTGGCCGCGCATCTCGTCCAGCGGCCGGCGCACTTCGACGTCATCGTCGGCAGCAACCTGTTCGGGGACATTCTCTCCGATCTCGGGCCGGCGACGACGGGCAGCATCGGCGTCGCACCGAGTGCGAACCTGGATCCCGAAAAGCGCTTCCCGTCGATGTTCGAGCCCGTGCACGGCTCGGCGCCCGACATCGCCGGCCGCCAGATAGCGAATCCGATCGGTACGATCTGGGCGGGGGCGATGATGCTGGACCATCTGGGCGAGTCGACCGGCGCAGCGGCCGTCATGCGCGGAATCGAGGCGGCACTTTGCGGCGATGGCCCCAAGACCCCCGATATCGGCGGCAGCGCCTCGACCGGGGCGTTCGGCGACAGCATCGCCGAAGCGGCCATTGCTCAGGGTACGGGCTGACCTCGCCGATTCCGCCGCATCAGCCACAGCGCGATAAGCTCCTGTCTGACCAATCGAGTCCGTTTCGCTCGCGGCTTTCCTCAGCCGCGCGCCATTTGGGCAGGATTTCGGGAACGCTAAGCTACTGTCACGACAAATAAAAAGGCAGTGCCACGCGCGTCGCGCCGACCGCCGCCGGATATTCCGGGCCAATAACGAGGGTTTGCGTTGACAATTGGGCTGACCAGTCGTACCTTGTGTTACGAAAAATACAAAAACAGCGGAAAACCGGCCAGCCGAAAACCGTGCAACAATCTTCTCCAGGCCGGCGACTGTTTTGTATTTCTGATTCCATAGGGGGAAATCATGAACAAAAGTCCAATGTCCAACCAAGAGACTCGTCGCTGGTGGCTGGGTCTGATTTCGGCCGCGGGCCTGGCAATGCCGGGCGCGCTGCTCGCCCAGCAAGCCGAGGACGATGACGAGATCATCGACGAGATCATTGTAGAGGGTGTGGCGTACGGTGCCGCCCGGGCAATCCAGCAGCAAAGAAACTCCGACACGATCGTCACGATCGTTTCGGAGGAGACGCTCGAGAACATCCCCGAGCAAAGCGTCGGTGAAGCGCTGTCGCGCCTGCCGGGCGTGTCCATTCAGCGCGACCGCGGCGAGGCACAGACGATCACGATTCGTGGCGCCGATGCCCGCCTGAACGCCGTTACGATCAATGGCGACCGGCTGGCACAGCCCGAGAGCACGCTAGCAAGCGAAGCGTTCCGCGGCCAGCGCAGCCCGAGCCTGAATGCGATTCCCTCGACCCTGATCAGCGGCATCGAGGTCTTCAAAGCCGTGCCGCCGAACATGGACGGCGATTCGATCGGCGGTGCGGTCGAGATCAAGACCAAGACCGCGACTGAGCTCGAAGAGCCCATGTTCGATGCAACGGCTCGCTTCGGCCACAACGACCTCAACGACGGCACACTCACGTCAGGTGAGTTCACCTGGGGCAGCCGCCTGAACGACGCCGGCACCTGGGGCGCGATGGTGACGCTGTCCTACGAGGAGAACGAACGCGGCATCTCCGGCCTGCAGGCGGCATGGGATACGGTCGATGAGCTGCTCGATTTCGCGACCGATACGGAGGTCCCGCTCGACGGCGAGTTTCACGTGATCGAGGACTACGACGTCATCTGGCGCGGGTTCACGCGCACTCGCCAGGGCGCCAACATCACCTTCGACTATCGCTCCGGCGACAACCTGATCGCCTTCGGCGGCTGGATCTCGGACTTCGAGGACGACGAAGAACGTCGTCGTTCGCAGTTCCGGCCCGGCGCATCGGCCGATTACGGCAGCGACACGGTGTTCGACAGCCAGGGACGGGCGGTGTCGGGCTCGACCGACGGCGGCCGTGTGCGCCAGCGCCTGCGCGAGGGCACCAACGAGAAAGAGTCCCGGGCTTTCTTCATCGAAGGTGAGCACCTGTTCGGCGGCGCCTGGGAATTCGACTGGCGCGCCTCCAGAACGGAAGGCGAGAACACCGTCAACCGCCTGCGCGGCCGCTTCGAAGTGCAAGGCCGGGACATCGGCCAGCGCGGCGACGGCCTGGCCGACTGGACGTTCACGAACGGCAACCAGGATGTCGTGCGGTGGACGGTTCCCGACTGGGGCCTGGACCCGGATCTACTAACGATCGGGCGAGATGATCGTGGTGACGGCCAGTACTGGCGGAACCAGAATGCCAACGACGAAGTCAACAGCGTGCGCGCGGACCTGAGCCGGCTCATCGACCTGGGCGACGGCAATGACCTGACCGTTCAGTTCGGGTACAAAGGGCGTTTCCGCGATCGCGAGACGAACTACCGCATCTTCGAGTTCGACGGCGACGAGGCCGATCCGATTCTGTTTTCCGAGATCATCGGTGAGCGCCCGGACGTAGAATGGTCGGTATTCGGTTACGACCAGGGTCAGTGGGGCAACATCGCGGACTTCGATGCGCTCCTGCAGGCCAACCCGGGACGAATCAGTCCCGCCGGCGACAACCTCGAGAATTCGTACGACGTCGACGAGACGATCCATGCTGCTTACCTGATGGGTACGCTGAAGTCCGGACCGTGGACAACCGTATTTGGCGTGCGTTACGAGGATACCGAGGCGGACGTCACGGCCAGTGACGGCACGACGATCACGAACGCGTACGACAACTTCTTGCCGGCCGTGATCGTGCGCTACGAATTGACCGACAACCAGATCCTTCGCGGCGCATGGACGAACAGCATTTCGCGCCCCGACTTCGACGATCTGCGGCCGTTGTACGACGACGAATTCGAATGGGATACTACTGATCTGGAGGCGGAACTCAGCGTCGCCGGCGGCAACCCGGATCTGGAGCCGTTCGAGGCCATGAACTTCGATCTGGCCTACGAGTACTATACGGACACGGGCGGCGTGTTCGGCGTCGGCATGTTCTACAAGGAAATCGAGAACTTCGAGTACACCGAGGAACTTCGGGAGAACGACGTCCCGATCACGTCGCTGCCGGTATTCCTGCAGGACATCGCACGGGAAGCGATCGATGACGCAAGGCAGACGAACCCGGCGATCCCGGCGGACGTGGATCTTGCGAGCTTCAGGTTCCAGCGGCCGGTGAACGGTGATTCGGCCGACGTTCTGGGTTGGGAATTCAACTACCAGCAGCAATTCGTCAATCTGCCGGCGCCGTGGAACGGTTTCGGCGTGTTCCTGAACTACACGACGATCGACGGCGACTCGGATATCGCTGAGGGCGTTTCCCGCGACTTCGTCATCGGGCAGTTCGAAGACGCGTCCAACTTCCAGTTGTTCTGGGAGAACGACTCGTTCACCGCGCGCATCGCCTATAACCGTAGCGGTCTGACGTATCGCAGCATCGGCCTGAGCCTTGAAGACGACGGTTCCGTCGGCAGCGACCCCGACGACGATCTCGGCATCGACATCGAGGAATCGTGGGACCTGGCGCTGCAGTATCGTCGCGACTTGCGCAACGACGCTCTGCTGACGATCTTCTTCGACGTACAGAACCTGGCGGACGACAATTCCCGCAATTTCTTCCTGGGATCACAGAGCCTGCGCCGGTTCACGGAACTGGAGTATGGCGGTCGCAGCTTCAACCTCGGATTCCGGTACAGCCGGTAATACGGGGTAAAGGCCGGCGACGGCCAGGGGCCCCCCGCCCAGCCGGTTGTCTCGCACGTCGAGGCAACCGGCTTTTTCATGCCTTTCGATCGCGGTTCGCCGGGCGGCTAGTCCAGGATCAGCGATGGCAGGCCGAGCGAGAGCGCCGGCGTGAACGTCACCAGCAGCAGCATCGCGATGAACGCGAGGTAGAACGGCCACAGGCCGCGGATCACCTGCTCGATTTGTACCTTGCCGACCGCACTGCCGACGAACAGCACGGAACCGACCGGGGGCGTGATCAGGCCGGCGCCGAGGTTCAGGATCATGATGATGCCGAAGTGTACCGGGTCGATGCCGAATTCAGCGGCGACCGGCAGGAAGATCGGCGTGCAGATGACGATCAGCGGCGACATGTCCATGAAGGTGCCGAGCGCAAGCAGGATCAGGTTGATCATCAGCAGAATGACGATCGGATTGCTCGAGATCTCCAGCATGGCCTGCGAGAGGCGCAGCGGGACTTCGGTGACGGCCAGGACCCAGCCGAAGGCGGCCGCGGTGCCGATGACGAGCATGACCATGGCCGTCGTCTTCGCGGCGCTGATCGTGGCCGTGACGAACGTCTCCCAGTCGAGGCTCCGGTAGACGATTGCGGAGACGATCACGGTGTAGATGACGGCGATGGCCGACGACTCGGTCGCCGTGAAAATGCCCGACAGGATACCGCCGACGATGATGACCGCCGACATCAGCCCCGGTACGGCGTTGAGAAACGCTCGCGCCACCGCGCCCCACCCGGGAAACTGCCCTGCCGGATAGCCGCGTCGAACGGCGATCACGTAGGCAACGACCATCAGGGACAAGCCGAGCAGAATGCCCGGCAACACGCCGGCGAGGAACAGCGCGCCGATCGGCACGCCGCCCGCAGCGATCGCGTAGATGATCATGTTGTGGGACGGCGGAATCAGCAAGCCGGTCGTGGCCGCGGAAATCGTGACGTCGACCGCGTAGTCGCCGTCGTAGCCGTCGTCCTTCATGACGGGCACGAGCGCCGATCCCATCGCCGACGCGCTCGCGACGGCCGAACCCGACACGGCGCCGAACATCATGCTGGCCAGGATGTTGACCAGCCCGAGTCCGCCGCGCATACGTCCCAGCAGCGATTGCGCGAAGCGTACGAGGCGCTCGGCAATGCCCGAGTGGTTCATCAGCTCGCCGGCGTAAATGAAGAACGGAATCGCCATCAATGCGAAGACGTTCATGCCTGCGGCCATCCGCTGGAAACCGACGATCAGCGGGATGTCGAGGTAGGCCATGGTCGCGAGTGCCGAGGCGCCGAGCGCGAACGCAACCGGAACGCCGAGAATCAGCAGGGTAAAGAAGGTGCCGAACAGTATGAACAGTTCCATCACTCGGCCTCGCTGCTGTCGTCGGCCGGGTCGACGATTTGCGACAAGGCGAAGACCGTGATCAGAATGCCGGCGATGACGAACGGCCAGTAAGCCACCGCACGACTGATGCCCAGCGTCGGGATGACGTGGGACCGGGTGAATTCGGCGAGGCCGGTCCCGTTGACCGTCATCAGGACGCCGAACCCCGCCACGACGAGGTTGGCAAAGCGGCGCAGCAGTATAACGAGGCGCTCGGGCAATACGCTGTCGAGCAGCCGGAACCGGAGGTGGAAGTCCTCCAGCACACCCGAGGCCGCGGCGAGCAGGACGAAGTAGAGCATCAGCAGCAACGCCAGCGACTCGGACCAGGCGGGGCTGGCGTTCAGCACCTTCCGCCCGAATACCTGCCAGCCGATAACGAGCGCCATCATGGCGAGACCGGCGGCTGCGCCAAGCAATGCGAAACGCGAAATCATCCCCAGAAAACGTCGTGCGCGGGTCATGGCCGAGCCTCCCTGGTCAGTCGAACTTGTAGGCTTTCTTGACGAGCCGGTACGTGAGATCGATGGCTACGTCGAGGGCCTCGTCTTCCGGCAACCTGTGCTCGGTGACGAGCCTGGCGAGGAACGAACAGTCCACGCGGCGGGCGACGTCGTGGCGCGCCGGTATGGACATGAACGCCCGCGTGTCGTCGTTGAACCCGACGGTGTTGTAGAAGCCGGCCGTCTCCGTCACCTGCTCGCGGAAGCGCCGCATGCCCTCCGGGCTGTCGTGGAACCACCAGGGCGGCCCGAGTTTGAGAATCGGGTAATGTCCGGCCAGCGTCGCGAGTTCCCGGCTGTAGCTGGTTTCGTCGAGCGTGAACAGAATCACGTCGAGGCGGGTCTCGTTGCCGAACCGGTCGAGCAGCGGCTTGAGCGCATGGACATAGTCCGTCGCCATCGGGATGTCCGCGCCCTTGTCGCGTCCGAAGCGCTCGAACACGCGCTGGTTATGATTCCGGAACGAGCCGGGGTGTATCTGCATGACCAGCCCGTCCTCGAGGCTCATACGCGCCATTTCCGTCAGCATCTGCGCGCGGAACAACTCCGCCTCCGCGGCATTGGACTTGCCGCCGACGACCTTCGCAAACAGGCGCACGGCCGCGGCCGGATCGAGATCGGCCGTTGCCGCGGTCGGATGGCCGTGATCGGTGGATGTGGCGCCGAATCGCTTGAAGTACTCGCGGCGCTGCATGAGTGCGTTCAGGTAGCCCTGCCAGCTCGCCGTATCCTCACCGGTGAGGTCCCCGAGCTGCCGGAGATTGCCGGCGAAGCCGTCGAACTCGGGATCCACGACGGGATCGGGGCGAAAGGCCGTCACGACCTTGCCGCCCCAGCCGCTGTCCCGAATCGCCTGGTGGTGGCGGAGGTCGTCCAGCGGCGACTCGGTGGTTGCGAGTACCTCGATGTTGTAGCGTTCGTACAGGGCTCTCGGCCGGAATTCGTCCAGTTCGAGTCGCTCGGCGATACGGTCGTAGTAGAGGTCCGCCGTTTCTTCATCGAGCCGCACGTCCAGGTTGAACACCTTGACGAACACGTAGTCGAGCCAGATCGACGACGGTGTGCCGCGGAAGAGGTAATAGTGGCTGGCGAACAGGCGCCACACGTCGCGGCGTTCAGCGGTCGTGCGCTCTCCGGCCGGAGAGAGGCCGAGCGATTCGAGCGCGATGCCCTGGCTGTAAAGCATGCGGAACAGGTAGTGATCGGGGATGATCAGAAGTTCGGCCGGGTCGCCGAAATTACCGTTGTCGGCGAACCACGCGGGATCGGTGTGCCCGTGCGGACTGACGATGGGCAAGTCGCTTACCTCGGCATAGAGCCGCCGCGCCACGGCGCGCGCATCAGGATTCGCAGGGAACAGGCGGTCGTCGTGCAATTCAAGTGTTCTGGTCAACGGGCATACCCCTTCGTTTTCGGCGCTGTTGTGGAACCGCCCCCTAATCGGTCAGGCCAGTGTAGCACAGTCACTGTTGTGAGCCTTGTCGACAGGAGTCTTGACCAGAGAGGGTATTGACGTGACGAACGTCAAAATTGGCAAGGCCAATACGACTGTGCGATCATGGCGACTGCGTTCAGCTTCAATGCAGGTGTACATCGTGATGTTCCAGAAGACCCTATTGACTATCGTCCTGACGCTTTCAGCCACCGTGGTTGCGGCAGCCGACTGGCAGCCGCTGTTCGATGGCAAGTCGCTCGACGGCTGGCGACAGTTCGGCGGCGACGCCGATTACCGTGTCGAAGACGGTACCATCGTCGGCACGTCGGTTGCCGACTCCCCGAACAGTTTCCTCGCAAGCGAACGTAGCTACGACGACTTCATCCTCGAGTTCGAGGTACTCGTCGATCCGCAGCTCAACTCTGGCGTCCAGTTCAGGAGCCACGTTCGTGACGACGGTGTCGTGTACGGTTACCAGGCCGAGATCGATCCGTCACCGCGCGCTTACAGCGGCGGCATATACGATGAACAGCGCCGCAAGTGGCTGTATCCCCTGGCGCGCAACGACAAGGGACGTACCGCGTTCCGCAACGGCAGCTGGAACCATTACCGCGTCGAGGCGATCGGCTCGATGCTGAGGATCTGGGTCAACGGAATCCAGACCAGCGATCTCGCCGACAACCTGACGGACAGCGGCTTCATTGCGCTGCAGGTGCACAGCCTGAAGGACCCGGCACTCGCCGGCACAACCGTGCGCTGGCGCAACCTGCGTATCCTGACCGACGACCTGGAAGCGAACCGCACGGCCGGCGATCCGGAGGTTCCGCAGGTCAGCTTTCTCGTCAACGAACTGACGGCAGACGAGAAACGCCATGGCTGGCGCCTGCTCTGGGACGGCAGGACGACGGCGGGCTGGCGCGGCGCCAAGCTGACACACTTCCCGCGCTCCGGGTGGACGATCGAGGATGGCGTGTTGACGGTCGAGGCGACCGACGGCGGCGAATCGACGGGCCCCGGCGATATCGTCACGGTCGACAGCTTCAGCGACTTCGACTTGCAGTTCGAGTTTCGCATCACCGAGGGCGCCAACAGCGGCGTCAAGTATTTCGTCGACCCGAGTCTCAACCTCGGTCCGGGCTCGGCGATCGGTTGTGAGTTCCAGATTCTCGACGACAAGGTCCACCCGGATGCGAAGATGGGCGTCGACGGCAATCGGACCCTGGGGTCGCTGTACGACCTGATGTCGGCCGAGAACCTCTCGGCGCCGACCCGCAGCAAGACCTTCAAAGGCGTCGGCGTCTGGAACCAGGGCCGCGTCGTCTCGAGGGAGGGGCGCGTCGAACACTGGCTGAACAACGAAAAGGTCATCGAATACGATCGCAACAGCCAGATGTTCCGTGCGCTGGTCGCTTACAGCAAATACAAGGTGTGGCCGGGATTCGGGCAGTGGCCCGAAGGTCGAATTCTGCTGCAGGATCACGGCGACACCGTGAGCTTCCGCAGCATCAAGATCCGCGAATATTGACGGTTAACGGGATTACCGGGAGAGATTCATGTCAAACGACGAAAAGCATTCCAGGCGCGAGTTTCTGAAAACGGCGGCGGCGGCCGGCGCCGGCGCGGCGTTCGCCCTGTCGGGCGCGGCCAGCTACTCGCGCGTGCTCGGCGCCAACGACCGTATCAACGTCGCCTACGTCGGCATGCGCAGCCGCGGCTGGGCGCTGGCGCAGTCGGGATACCTGGCCGGCGGTACGGAAGTCGCCGCGCTCTGTGACGTCGACTCGAGGGAACTCGCCGAGAAGTCTGCCGCGGCAGCCGAGATGACCGGGCGCAGACCAGCCGCCGAAAAGGACTTTCGCAGGACGCTCGAATCGAAGGATGTCGACGCGGTCGTCATCGCGACGCCCGATCACACCCATGCGCCGTTCACCATCTATGCGGCGCAGGCCGGCAAGCACGTCTACGTCGAGAAACCCTGTAGCCACAATCCACGCGAGGGCGAACTGCTCGTCAAGGCGCGCGATCGCTACGGCAAGATTATCCAGATGGGCAACCAGCAGCGATCCGCGCCGACGTCGATCGAGGCCGTCCAGGACATACGTGACGGCGCCATCGGCCGAGCTTACATGGGCAAGGCCTGGTACTCGAACACTCGCGGCAGCATCGGTCGGGGCAAGAAAGTGCCGGTGCCCGACTGGCTCGACTGGGACCTCTGGCAGGGGCCGGCGCCGCGCCGCGACTACAAGGACAACTACGTGCACTACGACTGGCACTGGTTCTGGCACTGGGGCACCGGCGAAATCAACAACAACGCCTTGCACGAACTGGATATCTGCCGCTGGGCCCTCGGCGTCGACTGGCCGGAACGGGTCATCTCGTCGGGCGGACGCTACCATTTCGACGACGATTGGGAGTTCTACGACACGCAGACCGCGAGCTACGAGTTCCCGGGCGGCAAGCAGATCGTCTGGGAAGGCCGCAGCTGCAACGGGTTCAAACACTTCGACCGTGGCCGAGGCGTGACGATTCACGGCACGGACGGTACGATCCTTCTCGATCGCAACGGCTATCTGCTATACGATCACGACGGTAATCTCGTGAAACAGGTGAACGAGCGCGGACAGTCGGGCACGACCGATCTCGTGGGGGCGGGGGCCCTGACCGACGCCCACATGAGCAACTTCTTTGCCGCGATTCGCGATGGCGCCGAGCAGCGATCGCCGATCGACGAAGGCTCGCTCAGCACGACCCTGTGTCACCTGGGGAACTACGCGCAAAAACTGGGCCGGGTCCTCGAGATCGACACCTCGAACGGACACGTAAAAGGGGATCGCGAGGCAATGCGCCTGTGGGAGCGCGAGTACGAGAAGGGCTGGGAGCCCGGGATTTGAGGAAGACATCGCTCGATGCGAAGACGGGAATTCATTGCCGCAGGCGGCGCGATCCTCGCCGGTGCGACGTTGGGCGGCTCGCTCGCCAGAGCCGGCGCGCCGTCCGACACCATTCGTACGGGCGTCATCGGTGCCGGCGTGCGCGGCCAGCAGCTCATGGACGCGATGTCCCGGCTGCCCGGATTCCACGTCGCCGCGTACTGCGACGTGTTGCCTTTCCGGCTCGAGGAGGCCCGGCAATTCGCCGATCGCGATGCGTATGGGACGGCCGACTATCGCCGCATACTCGACGACCCGTCGGTTGACGCGGTCTGCATCGCCACGACGTTCAGCGAGCATTACCGGGTTGCGATGGATGCGCTGGACGCCGGCAAGCACGTGTATTGCGAAAAGACGCTCGTCAAGGGTATCGACGAGTCATTGGCGCTCAAGTCGCGCGCCGACGAATCGCCGCACCTGATCTTCCAGACCGGGTTCCAGTACCAGAGTTCGCCACTGTACCGGCGGGCGATCGAACTGGTCAGGAATGGCGACATCGGTGACGTTGCGGCGATCGCCTGCCAATGGAATCGCAACGGCGACTGGCGTCGCGCGGTTCCGGATCCGAGGTGGGAGCGGCAGATCAACTGGCGCATGTACCGCGAGTATTCGAGCGGCCTCGTCGCGGAGCTCTCGGCACATCAGATGGACTTCTGCAATCGCCTCGTCGGTTCGGACGTCGTCAGCATCCAGGGCTTTGGCGGTATCGATTACTGGAAGGACGGTCGCGAGACCTACGACAATACGCACGTCACCTGCCGCTATGCGTCCGGCATCACCGCGACCTTTGCGAGTCTCACGTCGAACAGCCTCAACGGCTACCGCGTTTCGGTGCTCGGCAAGAAGGGGTCCGTCATCCTCGGCACGCGGCACGGCTGGTTCGTTCCGGAGGGTGAATCGGGCGACGTTCCCGGCGGTGTCGATCTCGTATCGGGCGCCTCTGTCGCGGACGGATCCCAGGCCGCCTACCAGTACTCCAATGCAAGCGCTGCGTACCGCATCGATGCGCCTGACGACGATCCGACGCCGCAGGCACTGGCCGGATTCGGCGGTGCGATCGTCGACGGCCGGCAGCCCGTCTCCGGTGCCGGCACGGGCGCGGCCGTCGCGGTCATGGTTCAGATGTCGCTCGACGCGATGGACACGATGACGCCGCAGGCCTGGCGACCGGAATACACCCGGGCCTTTTCGGATTCCTGATCAGGAACCGTGGCTGCAGTTAGCCGAAATGGTCTCGCTGGGCGCGTACCCGTAACGAACGGCGCGCGCTTCGATCGCGGTGCCGGCGTCGATCGTGACGGGCGCCGCGTAGAGCAGCCAGGGCTTATCGCCTGCCAGCCGGTAAGCCAGTGACGCCCCGTCCGTTGCCGATTCGATCCTGACCGATCCCGATCCGTTCTCACAGCTGATCCGGATCTCCGGCGCGGACGTCACGGGCTGTATGCCGCCCGGCCACATCGTTTCGGTGACCATGATCTCCTCGGCCTCGATGCTCGTATCGCCGGCGTCTGCAAGCCAGCGGTCGAGTTCCGCGCGGAGCCGCTCGAGGTCGGCGGCATAGGCAGGGTTTGCCGCGAGATTGGCGAGTTCGTCCGGATCGTTTTCGAGATCGTACAACTCCTCGGCCGGGCGCGGTGTCTCGAAATACGCGGCCAGGGATTCCGGCAGGGCATTCTCGCCATGCAACCGGCGCAACTCGGCCATCGATGCGAGATTTTCCCGATAATAGAGGACGCCGAAGAACGGCCGTTCGGGCAGGAAATTGCGCAGGTACTTGAAGCGCTCGTCACGCACGGCGCGGACTCGATCGGGCCATTCGTCGATGCGATCCCGCGCAGCGTGCACGTATTGCCGGCGCGGTCCGTCCGGGTCGAACAGGTCCCGGCCATGCAGGTGCGCGGGGACCTCGGCACCCGCCATCGCGAGGAACGTCGGTGCGAGGTCGACGAACGAAACCAGTTCGTCGGCGATCGATCCGGCGCCGTAGCCGTCGGGGAAACGGACGATGAGCGGAACGTGCAGCCCGGAATCATACAGTGACCGCTTGGCGCGCGGAAAGCCGTCGCCGTGGTCGGTTGTCCAGACGACGATGGTGTTGTCGAACTGCCCCGTGGCTTCGAGTTCCGCGAGCCGTTCTCCGACCCAGCGATCCATGAGCCGGATATTGTCGTAGTGCCGGGCGATCTCGGTACGAACTTCCGGCGTGTCCGGCAGGTAACCCGGCACGGTGACTTCGGTCGGGTCGGTGCGCGCGTCGAGTTGCGACAGTCGCTCACGATTGCTGGCCGCGAGTTCCCGCGACTTGGGCAGCTTGTCGGCGAATCCCTCGCGAAACAACCCGCTTTCGTGCGTTAGACTGCTGCTGAACATCGCGAAGAACGGTTTGTCCGGGTCGCGCTCCTCGAGCCTTGCCGTGCTCGAATGCGCATCCCAGATCGTAAACGGCTCGCCGAACTGGTAGTCGGTCTTGCTGTTGTTCAGCGTCCAGTAGCCCGCCGCGCGCAGCAGTTCCGGAAACGCCTTGACCTCGGGCGGCGGTACGGTCTCGTAAGCCGGGCCGGGCGTCGTGTACTCACCGAGGTCGCCACTGCGCGTGCGGCCGAACGACGAAGTGCGCATGTGCTGCGCGCCGATCGTGTGCTGGTACATGCCGGTGATCAGCGCGGCGCGACTCGGCGCACAAACGCCGGCGGTGGCAAACGCGCGGGTGTAGCTAATGCCCTGCGCGGCCAGCCGGTCGATGTTCGGCGTCACGGCAAGCGG
>JANQGP010000270.1 GCA_028277265.1 Woeseiaceae bacterium
TGCGCCTGCAAGCGCTCTTCCGCTTCCTTTTCTATTCTCCAGTTGATCTCGAGCAGTTCGTTCGCCTGGTTCTCGAGTTCCCGGGTCCTTTCTTCGACCATCGCGTGGAGGATTCTCTCGTCGTGCTCTTTCGCGGCGAGCTTGAAGTCGAATCTCAGGATCAGGAGCGTCGAGCTCAGCAGGAGCAATACCGCTACGGTCGTCAGGCCGGCCATCTGCGCGGGATCGACGCCATAGCCTGCGACGCGTGCCGTGGTTCCGTCGACGGCGAACGTCGCGCCGGCCGCACCCGTGTAGTGCACCCCGCAAAGTGCGGCGCCCAGTACGACGGCGGCAGCCACCTGAAACCTCCACGGCCGCACTGCACCGAATCCGTTGATCCACACAGCGAATCTCAGCGCGGCAAAAGCGACGACGATGCCCGTCAGTATCGACGCCGCGACAATGCCATAGTCATAGTCGACGTGCACCGGCCTCAACATCGCCGAGGTTACGGTGTAGTGCATCCCGGCCAGACAGAGACTGAGTACGATGGCCGCGGGGCCAAGTTCGGCAGTTTTCCCGGAACTCCGTGAGGCAACGGATATCGCGAATGCCGAAGCGGCCACCCCGATAATGAACGAGTAGGCCGTCAGCGCGACGTCATAGGTGACCGGCACCTCCAGCCGGTAGGCCAGCATGCCGACGAAGTGCATCGTCCAGATGCCGGACGCGAGCAGTATCGAACCGGCCCCGAGCCAGGCTGCGCGAGCGTACCCCGAGAGCGTGGCGACCCGGCGGGTGACCTCGAGCGCCGTGAAGGACGCTACGGATGCGATCAGGAACGACGTCCCAACCAGTACCGGATCGTAGATACCGTGCTGCATTGTTCGTCGACCTCCCTCGAACACGGTCGGCATACGACGCGCGCACGGCCAGTCTGATCATCGACGCTGACTACCTGGTCAACTCCTGTCAGTCTGTATCGACTGAGATCGCGATATCTTGAGCGCTGCTAGCCCGCACCGCTGCTCTTGCGAATGACGAGCTCGCTGGCGAGCATCGTATCGGGGACATGCTCGCCCTGGATTTGCCCGAGCACCGATTCCACCAGGATCCGGCCCGCGTGACGTATGTTCTGGCGAATCGTCGTCAATGGAGGATTGCTGTAGGCCGCCAGGGAGATGTCGTCATAGCCGACCACGGCAACGTCTTTCGGTACCTCCAGGCCGAGTTCCTGCAACGTCGATATCGTTGCGAGCGCCACCACGTCCGACACGCACACGGCGGCATCGAGATCGATGCCGGACTCGACCATTTCCTTGATGACCTCCCGGGCGCGGTGCATTTCGAACGGTACGTCGACCATGCGCTCGGGATTCCCGTCGAGGCCGTACTCCCCGAGTGCCTTCAGATAGCCCTCATGGCGGGCGGCGTTCTCGGGGTTGTCGACGCTGCCGAAGAACGCAATCTGACGCCGGCCGAGTTCGAGGAGATGCTTCGTCGACGCGTATCCGCCGCCGGCGTTGTCGCCGCTGACCACGACGTAGCTCTTGTCGCGTACCGGGTAGCCCCAGACCACCATGTTGGTGTCGTCCTCCGCCAGCTCATTCAGCTGACCGTGCTGTTGAGCCTGCCCGATGAAAATCGTCCCGTCGGACTGCTGCATCACACGGTTGTTTCGCAACTCGAGCACGTCTTCTACCGGCGCGTGTGCCAGCAGCAGGTCGTAATTGTGCTCCGCCAACGCATCGGCGATGCCGCCCAGCATGTCGAGAAAAAACGGGTCCGACATGTGCTGTTCCGATGCGATATCGAGCATGAATACGACAGAGATGACACTGGTTCGCTGCAGGCGAAAATCGCGCGCTTTCTGGTTGATGGAGTAACCGTGCGATTTCGCCAGCGCCTGGAGCTTTTCACGTGTTTTCTCGCTGATGACGGGATTGTCGTTCAACGCCCGCGACGCCGTTGCCCTGGAGACACCGGCGAGGTCTGCCAGGTCCTGCAGATTGGCGATCTTCGTGTCGGTCGGTTTGGCCATTGGCGTCGGGACGTGCGCGATCAGCCCTCGATTGTGCACGAACAAGCCATGGACTGCAGCAACTATAATTCACGCAATTACAACAAGTTATGAAAAAACGCAATCGATTGCAAGCGCAAAGTCTTGCAATCGATTGCGTTAGTTTCTATTTTCATCGGTCTGCGATGAGCAGTCTTTCATGACGTCCAGGGGGACAGAACGTTGTTATTCCGTATCCACAAAGGTGTAACGGCCACCTCGATCGCCGTTTGCATGGCCTTTACGGCCCTTTCGGCCCAGGCTCAGGAAGATGGCGCCGACGAGGCCATCGAAGAGATCATCGTCACGGGTGTCGCGAGACCGACGACGAAATTCGAGTCTTCGGCGAGCGTTACGTCCATGTCGGCCGACGACATGATGGACTACGCACCGCGGTCGACGGCGGAAGTCCTCCGTAACCTGCCGGGCATTCAGTCGGAGTCTTCGTCGGGCGATGCCAACGCCAACATCAAGGTTCGCGGCATGCCGATCAGTTCCGGCGGCGCCCGTTACCTGTCTTTCCAGGAAGACGGGTTTCCGGCCCTGCTGATTGGCGACGTCGCGTTTGCAACGGCGGACTCGTTCATCCGCGTCGACAGCACCATTTCATCGGTGCAGTCGATTCGCGGCGGTACCGCGATGACCCAGGCATTCAACTCGCCGGGCGGTATCGTCAATTTCATCTCGAAAGACGGTTCCCAGGAAGGCGGCTCGGTCGGGATCACGAGCGGCCTGGACTACGATTCGCTGCGCCTCGATGCCGAGTACGGCGGCGACCTGGCCAACGACTGGACCTACCATGTCGGCGGCTTCTTCCGTACGGGCGAGGGCCCGCGCGACTCCGCGACGGATGTCGAGGAGGGCTACCAGCTGAAAGCAACGCTCGCGCGCAAGTTCGATCGAGCGTTGCTTTCAGCTGGTAGCCCTCCTCGACATCCGTCGCGGAGTCGCGCGGGCCCTCGCCCGTACGGAAG
>JANQGP010000413.1 GCA_028277265.1 Woeseiaceae bacterium
CTACTTCGGCGCCAAGGTCATTCACCCGCAGACGCTGGGACCGGTCGTCGACAAGGACGTTCCGGTCTGGATTCGCAACAGCAGGAATCCGTCGCATCCCGGCAGCCGCATCGCGGCCGATGCGGAGCAGATCGACAACATCAAGGGGATCACGGCCATCGGCAACATGGCGCTCGTAAACCTTGAGGGCTCGGGCATGATCGGCGTGCCGGGCACGGCCGACCGCCTTTTCGCAGCGCTTAGGGAAGCCGGTGTGTCGGTCACGCTGATTTCACAGGCCAGCTCGGAACACTCGATCTGTATTGCCGTTCCACGCGATCTTGCTGGCCGTGCCCGGCAGGTCATCAGGGACGCATTTGCGGAAGAGCTCGAAAGCGGTCAGATCCAGAGCGTGGACATTACCGACGACCAGAGCATCGTTGCCGTCGTCGGCGACGGCATGGCCGGTACGCCGGGCATAGCGGCGCGGTTTTTCGGCACGCTGGGGCGCGCCGGTATCAATGTCCGCGCGATCGCGCAGGGCTCCTCGGAGCGCAATATCTCGGCGGTCGTCGATGCCGACGAAGCGACGAAGGCGCTGCGGGCTGCGCACTCCGGCTTCTATCTCTCGCACAAGACCATCTCGATCGGCCTCATCGGACCCGGCACGGTCGGTGCGACGCTGCTCAAACAGCTCGACAAGCAGGCCGATCGCCTGGCAGAGGAGTTCAACCTCGACCTGCGCATCCGTGCGATCGCCCGTTCGCAGAAGATGGTGCTGGGCGAGCGACGCATCGATATTCCGTCATGGCAGGATGAATTCGATGCGCACGCGGTCGAGACGGATCTCGGGGCGTTCGAGCGCCACGTGAACCCGGATCACCTGCCGCACGCGGTCATCATCGATTGCACGGCCAGTGAGCACATCGCGGGCATGTATCCGAAATGGCTGGCCGACGGCATTCACGTCATCACGCCGAACAAGAAAGCTTTCAGCAGTTCGTACGATGACTACCGGGCGTTGCAGCGAGCGGCGGACGAGGGCAGTTCGCATTACTTCTACGAAACGACGGTCGGTGCTGCTTTGCCGATCATCAGCTCGCTGTGTGACCTGATCTACACCGGCGACGAGGTCCGTTCGATTCGCGGCATCTTCTCGGGCACGCTCGCCTACCTGTTCAATGTCTACGACGGCACGCGGCCGTTCTCGGCCATCGTTCGCGAGGCGAAGGAAAGCGGCTACACGGAACCGGATCCTCGCGACGACCTGTCCGGCATGGACGTTGCGCGCAAGCTCACGATCCTCGCGCGCGAACTCGGCCAGGAGCTCGAGATCGGCGATTTCCCGGTACGCAGCCTGGTGCCCGAGGCGCTGCAGGACTGCTCCATCGAAGAGTTCCTCGACCGGCTGCCCGACTACGACGACGAGATCGACGCGTTGTACCGGGAAGCGGCGGCCGGCAACAAACAGCTGCGGTATGTCGCCAATCTGGATGCCGGCGGCAACGCCTCGGTCGGTTTGGAGGCCGTCGACAAGGACCATCCGTTCTGCAACATCAACCTGACCGACAACATCGTGCAGTTCGAGACGGAGCGCTACTCGGCGAACCCGCTCGTTGTACAGGGTCCCGGCGCGGGCCCGGAAGTCACGGCAGCCGGCGTCTTCTCGGACCTGTTGCGGCTCGCAAGCTACCTGAGCACGGGTATGGGCTATGTCTGAATGGATCGCTGCATTCGCGCCGGCATCGATCGGCAATGTCGCGGTTGGTTTCGACATGCTCGGGCTCGCGCTCGAGGGCGCGGGCGATCGCGTATACGCCCGCCGCACGGACAATGACCGTGTCACGGTCCTCGAAGTGCGCGGCCTCGACGGCGAGCTGCATCCCTACCTTTCGACGAACGCCGAATCGAACACGGCCTCGATAGCCGCCCAGGCATTCTGGAGCGATCACGGTGACGAGGGTGGCGTCGAACTCAAGGTGCACAAGGGCGTGCCGCTGCAGTCGGGTATGGGCAGTTCGGCCGCTTCCGCGGTCGCCGCCGTTGTCGCGGCAAACGGCGTCTTGGGGAGTCCGCTCCCTCTCGATGAGCTGTTGCCGTATGCGCTCGAAGGCGAGAAGTATGCCAGCGGCGGCTTGCATGCCGACAACGTCGCACCGAGCCTGTTCGGCGGTCTCGTGCTGTGTCCGCAAGTGCTGTTGCCGCAGGTCGTGCACCTGCCGGCGCCGAACGGCGTCAGCGCGGCGCTGATCCATCCCGACCTGCAGGTCAACACGGCGCACGCGCGCCGGGGGCTGGCCAGGAGCTACGCGACAAAAGCATGGCTCGAACAGCAGGGCCTGCTCGCCGGTTTCATCGCCGCGTGCCATTCGGGCGACGTCGATCTCATCAAGAAGACGCTGCGCGACGTCATCATCGAGCCGCAACGCAAGGAAAACGTGCCGTGCTTTGACGTCGTCAAGGCGGCGGCAGAACGGGGCGGCGCCCTGGGCTGCAGCCTGTCCGGCAGCGGCCCGAGTATCTTCGCCCTGTGCCGCACCGCCGATGCACGCAA
The DNA here is from genome assembly GCA_028277265.1 of Woeseiaceae bacterium. Taxonomy (GTDB): domain Bacteria; phylum Pseudomonadota; class Gammaproteobacteria; order Steroidobacterales; family Woeseiaceae; genus UBA1847. Next base: position 2,534 of record JANQGP010000413.1, read on the forward strand.
CATCGCGAGCGCAATGGAGCAGGCCTGCCGCTCGCAGGGCATCGGCTGCGAATCCTGGGTCAGCTCGATGGATGCGCCGGGCGCCCGTATCGAGGCCATCTGATGCAGTACTTCAGTACACGCGGCGCCGGACCGGTCACGCTTGACGATGCGTTGAGACTCGGCATCGCCAGTGACGGCGGGCTGTTCCTGCCGGAGCAGCTGCCGACGTATTCGGTTTCCGACTTCGGTGGCGCCGGAACGATCCCGCAGGTTGCGCACGTGCTGCTCAGACCTTTCTTCGGAGGGTCGTCGCTTGCCGATGACCTGGACGCGATTCTCGACGAGACGTTCGGCTTTCCCATCCCGGCAACGCCACTGCCGATCGAAGGGCACGACGTATCCCTGCTCGAGCTGTACCACGGCCCGACCGTGGCGTTCAAAGACGTCGGCGCCGGGTTTCTCGCGGCATGCCTGTCGCGGCTCGAAGGCGATGTCGATGATCCGCTGACGATCCTGGTGGCGACGTCCGGCGATACGGGCGGGGCCGTCGCTGCCGCTTTCGACGAACGTCCCGGCATGCGGGTCGTGGTGTTGTTCCCCGACGGTCGCGTGTCCGAGCGCCAGGCGCATCAGCTGTCCTGTTGGAGCAACAACGTACTGTCGCTCAAGGTCCAGGGGTCGTTCGACGATTGCCAGGCGCTCGTCAAGGGCGCCATGGCGGACGATGCGCTTTCGTCCCGCTATCGCTTCAGCTCGGCCAACAGCATCAATATCGGGCGCCTCCTGCCGCAGAGCACGTACTACGCCGACGCGAGCATTCGTCACTACCGGCGCACGGGCAACAAACCGGCGTTCATCATCCCGACCGGCAACCTGGGCAATGCGTTCGCATGCATCATGGCGCGCGAGATGGAGTTGCCGATCGGCCCCATCATTCTTGCAACCAACGCCAATCGCACGATCGCCGACTATTTCGAGACACTGCAATGGCTGCCGCGTGCGAGTCTTCAGACGCTGGCCTCGGCAATGGACGTCGGCGACCCGAGCAACATGGAGCGTCTCCGCCATCTCGTCGGCGAGGCCGACGTCCTGCGTGAGCAAATGGGCGTGCTGGCTGTCGAGGACGACGAGATTCGTGAAACACTGCGCAGGGACTTCGCCGAACTCGGCTTCGCGACGTGTCCGCACACGGCAACCGCATCGTATACGTGGCGCGAGCTCGATGACGCGACCCGCGACGCGCACGACTGGATACTCGTCGCCACCGCGCATCCCGCCAAGTTCGAGACCATCGTCGAGCCCTTGATTGGCGAAGAGGTGCCCGTTCCGGAGGAACTCGCCGTGCTGCTCGAGCGTCCGGCGAGGGCGAAAACGATCGAGCCAACGCTCGCGGCGCTTGCCAGCAGCCTGTTGAAATAGTATTCGGATGCTCAGTCAAATGCACAGAACTGCGATCAAGGCGCGTCTCGCCGTACAGGTCGGGCACCTTTTCAAGAGGCGCAACACAGAGCGCAGTTCTTTGCATTTGACCCGGAGGGCGCGCCAGAGCAGGGCCGTGGCATTGTTGCACGCTTTGCAAAGGGTCCCGCCCGTGCGGC
>JANQGP010000103.1 GCA_028277265.1 Woeseiaceae bacterium
ACTGATGCGCGCCTCGAACGTGGTCTGCTCGAGGTCCGTCGTGTCGCGCAGGTTGGACGGCAGGTTGACGAAGTCCTGGTCGAAGCCGAGTCCCCCCAATGGCGAGACCGTGACACTGCCGGACAGCGCGCTGGCGTCGCGGCTGACCAGAAGATCACGATCGATCTGGCTGCCGACGAACGTGAAGTCGAAGCTTTCGAAAGCAGCTTCGAAAGTGACGTCGAACAACAGCGTCTCGTCCTTGAACTCTTCCTGCAAAAGCAGGTGTTGCTGGCGCTCGCCGAGCTGGATTGGCGTGCGCTCGCTCGGATCGTGGTACGGGTTCGCGAACAGGTTGAATACTTCCTGGCGTGGGAAGCCGTCGGCTTCCACTTCCTGGTACGCGATGCGCGGCGTGATCGTCACGCGTTCGCCAACGTCGAACGACAACGCTGCTCGCGCGCCTGTGCGCGTGCCGCTATCGATGTCTTCGGCAAACGTCCCCGTCGACTCCTGGCGCGCATCGATGAAGCCGGCGTACTCGGTATGGTAACCAACGAGGCGAACTGCCGCGTTGCCGTCGCCGAGCGGCACGTTGACCATACCCTTCAGGTGCCCGCCGGTACCGCCATCGGTCAACGAGTTGGCGTCGAGTTCCAGGCTGCCCTCGAAGTTTTCCCTGTTCGGTGTATTCGTGATGTAGCGAATCGTGCCGCCGACCGATCCCGAACCGAACAGCGTGCCCTGCGGGCCACGCAGTGTTTCGACGCGATTGAGGTCGTAGAGGTCGAAGTCCGGCGTGAATAGCGACAGTGAAATCACCGATTCGTCGAGGTAGACACCGACCTGTTCCTTGACGCCCGGCTGGTCGCGAACGATCTGGCCGGCCGACATGCCGCGGATCGCAACCTGGCTCTGGCCCGGGCCGAGGTTCTGCACCGACAGTCCGGCAATGTTTCTCGACAGTTCTTCGATGTTGGTCGCGCCGGTGCGCTGGATGTCCTCGGCGGTCTGCGCGTTGATCGAGAACGGCACGTTCTGGATCGTCGTCTCGCGCTTGGTCGCCGTTACCGTGATCTCCTCGAGCTCCTGCGCCGCGGCACCGCCCGACAACGCCAGCACGGCGGTCGCCGAGACGAACATCGGCAATGCTGTTGTTTTCTTGCTACTAGTCATCGTTACCCCCCTTCTGGGTTTCGTACAGTCTTGAGCCGGCGAGTTTTTTTTGTACTTCTCCTTTAAGCATAGTGTGGTTTCGACGCGAAACAAGCGATTCGGCGGCAACAGGGCGTATCGACGGAAGCGGACGCAAAAAGGCCGGGCGAATGCCCGGCCTGATTTTGTGCCCGAATCCCGAAGGGGGTAAAGAGGAATCAGGCAGCTTTCAGGGCATCCCCGGGGGAGAGATAGTCGTACCCGAGGTCGTGTGCGACTGCTTCGCAAGTCACGTGCCCTGCGTGAACGTTGAGGCCGTTGGCGAGGTGCGGATCCGCTTTCAGCGCCTCGACCCAGCCGTGGTTGGCCAGTTCCCTGACGAACGGCAGCGTGGCGTTCGTCAGTGCGAGCGTGCTGGTCCGCGGGACCGCGCCCGGCATGTTCGCGACACAGTAATGCACGACGCCGTCCACGACGTAGGTCGGGTCCGCGTGCGTCGTCGGGTGGCTCGTCTCGAAGCAGCCGCCCTGGTCGATCGAAATGTCGACCATCACCGAGCCGTCCTGCATGGCCTTGACGGTCTCGGCGGATACGAGCTTCGGTGCGGCAGCCCCGGCGACGAGCACGGCGCCGATGATGAGGTCGGACTCGAGCGCGAGCTCTTCGATCGCATGCTTGGTCGAGAAGCGCGTCGTGACGCGGCCGCCCCAGATGTCGTCGAGCTCGCGCAGGCGCGGCAGCGAGCGGTCGAGGATCGTGACTCTGGCGCCGAGACCGATGGCCATGTCGGCCGCGTTGGCGCCGGAGACGCCGCCGCCGACGACCAGCACGTTTGCGGGTCCGACGCCCGGTACGCCGCCGAGCAGCTTGCCGATGCCGCCGTTGGCTTTTTGCAGCGAGTAGGCGCCGGCCTGGATCGACAGGCGGCCGGCGACTTCCGACATCGGCGTCAGGAGCGGCAGTGAGCCGTCGTTGGCCGTTACCGTTTCATAGGCGATCGCCGTCGTTCCGGACTTGACGAGCGCGGCCGTCTGGTCGGGATCGGGGGCGAGGTGCAGGTACGTGAACAGCACCTGGTCGGGGCGCAGCATCTCGCACTCGGGGAGCTGCGGTTCCTTGACCTTGACGATCATGTCGGCCTGGTCGAAGACGTCCTTCGCCGTCTCGCCGATGCGCGCGCCGGCTTTCACATAGTGGGCATCGGACAGGCCGATGCCGGCGCCGGCATTCGTTTCGACGATGACCTCGTGGCCATCGTGCACCAGCTCGTGGACACCCGCCGGGGTCATGCCGACGCGGAACTCGAGGGTTTTGATCTCTTTGGGTACTCCGATCCTCATTGGCTCTCTCCATACCAATTGTTCTTCGTTTCAGGTTTAAGAATAGCGGCGAAGAACGGCATTCGCTTGCAAATGAAACTACTTGGACCGGCGTTTTGTGGCATTATCTGCCGTAAATTGGCCTTTTTATGGTGTTTTCTGCCGTGGCACTCGACAAATACGACACGCTCATCCTCGAAGCCCTGCAGCGCGACGGGCGCATCAGCAACAAGCAGCTCGCCGAGACGGTGAGTCTCTCGGAATCGTCGTGCCTCAGGCGCGTGCGCGCGCTCGAAGAGTCCGGCGTCATCGACCGTTACGCGGCGCTGATCAGCCAGCCCGAGGTCGGCTTGTCCGGCAACGTGTTCGTGCACATCGGGCTGACTCGCGAGGTCGAGAGCGACCTTGCCGCATTCGAGCAGGCGGTGCGCGACATTCCCGAGGTCATGGAGTGCTACCTGATGTCGGGCGAGTTCGACTACCTGCTGCGCGTCGTCGTGGCGGACATGGCCGACTTCGAACGCATTCACAAGACCGAGCTCACGCGGCTGCCCGGCGTCGCGCGCGTCAACTCGAGCTTCGCGATCCGAACAGTACGCCGAAAGACCGAGCTACCCCTCAAATAGGGTACCGGACACCATATTTCCGCATGTCCGAAACATGGTGTCCGGTACCCTATTTCGGGGGAACGAATTCCTTGGGTGCGGCGGAGCCGCCGCCGAAGAAGAACTTCTCCATCTCGGTTTCGAGGAACTTGCGGGCCTCGGGCTCGATCGGCGTCAGCCGGTATTCGTTGATCAGCATGGTCTGGTGGGCGAGCCAGCGCTGCCACGCTTCCCTGGAGATGTTCTCGTAGATGCGCTGACCGAGTTCGCCCGGGTACGGGGCGAAATCGAGGCCTTCGGCCTCCTTGCCGAGCAGAGCGCAATTAATCGTGCGTGCCATTCCTTAACTTTTCCAGCAGCTTGTTGACCGGCGCGGCCATGCCGCCCGGCAATTCGTCATCGAGGCGATGCCAGGTGGCATCGGCGTTGTCGGCTACTTTACTCAAAGGTGCCGCCACGCGCACGACAATCGGCCGGATGTCGAGGTCGTAGTGACTGAAGCTGTGGCGCAGCGGGCCCCAGCGCTCGACTCCATCGACATCGCCGGCCACACGTTCCCGGCACCAGCCCTCTGCATCGTCACCCTCGATCTCCGGCAAACTCCAGAGGCCGCCCCAGATTCCGGCCTCGGGCCGCCGCTCGAGATACACGCGGCCGTCGTGCTTCGCGATGATCATCGTCGTCGCGCGTAGCGGTTTGTCCTTCTTCGGCTTGCGGCCGGGAAACAGGGATACCGTCCCTTTATTGTGGGCGGTGCAGTCGGCGGCGACCGGGCAGAGCGCGCAGGCCGGGTTGCCACGCGTGCAGAGCGTGGCGCCGAGATCCATGATCGCCTGCGTGTACGCGGCAACGTTGTCCTGCGGCGTGTTGTCTTCCGCGACTTCCCAGAGCCGGTTCGCGACTGCGGCCGTTCCCGGCCAACCCTCGATCGCCTCGTGGCGGGCGAGCACCCGCTTCACGTTGCCGTCGAGTATCGGGTGGCGCCGGTCGAACGCGAGCGACAGGATCGCCCCGGCGGTCGAGCGACCTACGCCGGGCAGTGCCATGACCTCGTCGAGCGTCGACGGGAATACGCCGCCGTGCTCGTCACGCACCCGCTGCGCGGCTTTGTGCAGGTTACGCGCGCGGGCGTAATAGCCGAGACCCGACCAGTGCTGCAGCACGTCGTCCTGCGCCGCGTCGGCGAGAGTCACGACATCGGGAAAGCGCCGCACGAAGCGCTCGAAGTACGGGATCACGGTCTGCACCTGCGTCTGCTGCAGCATGATCTCCGATACCCAGGTGCGATAGGCTTCCTTCGGCTGCTGCCACGGCAAATCCTTGCGGCCGTGCGCCTCGTACCACTCGAGCAGGCGTGTCGCGAAGTCGTTCAAGAGACGCCGTCCGATTCGGCCACCTCGCGCGCGACTTCCTCGATGCGATCGATCGCGTCGGCGCCCTCTTTGCGCAGCTTGCGCTTGATCATCCACGGCCCGATCGCGGGCGGCACCCAGAACGCCGGCTCCATCTTCAGGCGGTAGATCACCCGCGTGCCGCCGTCGTCTTCGCTGAACTCCCATTCCTCATCGGCCCGGCGAAAGTCGCTTTTTTCCGGGTCGGCGAATGCGCGCATCACGCGATTGTGCTCGCGCTCCACGCGCCCTTCCCGCGTCAGCGACTTGCAGAAGAACAGGACGCAGCCGCGATTGACGACATAGTAACCGGGCTGGCCGTCGATCTCCGTGTCACGCGCCTCGACCACGGCACTCGAGAAGCGCGTCGAATAATCCCAGCGGCTGAACACGTCGTAGGTTTCGTCGATGCCCGTGGAAAACCAGACGACCGACTCGAACTCGTAGAGCTCGCCGTCGAAGGTGACGTCGATGCTGCGCAGGTCGGCGGCCGGCGCAGGCAGCGTCGCCAGCAACAACGCGATGACGAGCGCAGGCCGGTGCATCAGTTGAAGATGTCCCTGAGCTTGTCCTCGAGCGCGTCCTTGATCTCTTCCTCGACGCGCTGGCGCAGTAATGCTTCAACGTCGGGCGCGACTTTCGGAGACGCAAGCGGTCCCGTGATCCTCATCGGGATGACGGTCTTCGTGAAGTCTTCGATCTCCTCGGGCGTCGCGGCTTCGAGCGCCTCTGGTCTGTCGAAGATGCGCGCGCTCATCCGATAGTCGACCGTGCCCTCGGGGATGTCGACCGCGCCCTGGCCGGTGAGCTGCATGAACGGCAGGTCGGCGACGAAATCGTCGTTGCGCATGATGCCGTCGGTGACCGTGCTCGTCGCCCTCACGGCACTGAACTTCGTACGGGCAGGCAGCACGGGCTCTGGCGGCGTTTCTTTCTTGAGCAACGCGCGCGCACGGCGCAGCTCATACCAGACGTCCGTCCCCTCGTAGTAGCCGTCACTGAGTTCGAACGACATGTTGCCGCTCAGCGTGCGCTGAATCCCGGCCATGTCGTCGCCGCGTCCCGTCAGGCTGAAGTCGCCGCGGATCGAGCCCGTGATGTTGTCCTTGTCGAACATCGCCTTCGCGAGCTTCGCGAGGTCGACGCCTTCGATGCGCTCGTTCATCGACAGCACGGGCTCGCTCCCCGTGACGTCGAGGCGCACATCGCCTTCGTACTTGCCGTCGAAAAGGTCCGCCGACACGGGGTGGATGCGCATCGTGCCGCTTCCGGCCGTCAGCCGGACCGTGACGTTATCGAGCTGTATTGCGCCCAGCGTGACCGTGTTGATCCTGAAGTCGCCGCGCGCATTGAGCGGTTCGATGAGCTCGGCCGGGATCTCCACCGGCGCATCGTCGCCGGCTTCGGCGACATCCGCTTCGTCGGCGGGCGCCATGTAGCGATTGAGATCGAGCGCGTCGCCGGTCAGGTCGAGGAAGAAACGGCCGTCCGATGCGAACGGCACGGTCATCTTGCCCGTAAACGTCGTGTCGTCGACGGTAATCGACAGACCGGTAAGACGCATGTTGTCGTCGCCGACGTAGGCTTTCGCCTCCATGCTGACGCTGGACAGCGCGGACGGGTCGGCCGTCTCGGGCGGGGTCGAGCCGAACGCCGCCATCAGGCTGCGCGGCGAGAACGCCCCGACCCTGATCGCCGCCACGGGCTGGATCGTGTCGGCATACGAGAACGGTTCGACGTCCGCGTCGATCTCGATGTCGAGGACGGACAGCCTGACGGGCTGCACGGCCGCGGTCTGCTCGACGGTGGACACGTCGATGCCCGCGGTCTCGAACTCGAGCCGCGCCGGTACTTCCGCGAGCCCCTCGACCAGGCCCTCGAGCGACGATGCTCCGAACGTCACGGTACCGGCATCCTGGTCGAACGCAATCACGGTGTCGAGCGACAGCTCGCCGACATAGCCCGCGGGCTGTACGTCGAACTTCAGCCCGCCGGTCGCCGGTATCGGGCTGCCGTCGCCGCTGACGCGCCCGATGCTCAGGTTCACGGCCGTCAATTCGTAACGATCGCCTTTCGGCATGTGTTCGTAGACGATCGTCGCATCCGAGATGTCGACGCCGGAGACCTCGATCGCGGCGCCCTCGCCGGCTGCGGCGTCCGCGCCGGCGGGCGCATCGCCGGCCTCGAGAAAATCGGACCAGTTGCGCACGTCGTTTCGATCGACCTCGAGGTTAAGGCGCAGGCCGTCTATCGCAGCCGAGCCGATCGTCGCCTCCTGCCTCAGCAACAACGGCAGCAACCGTACGCTCAGGCTCGCGCGCTCGAACTCGGCAAAAGGCTCGTCGCCGAAGCCCGGCGCGTTGCCGAGCGTCGTGCGGCCGACGTCGATCGCGAGCCACGGGAAGATTTTCAGCTCGATATCGCCTTCGATGACCAGTTCGCGGCCGGTGCTTTCCCTGACGGCATTCGCGATGCCCTCGCGGAAATCGTTCGGGTCGAAGAACAGGCGAAACGCGATCGCGGCGAGCACGAAGACGGCGACGACGCCGGCGATCGTCCAGGCAATGATTTTCGAGGCACGGGCCATGGGACACCCACTTGGTTGGAGGACGCACAGGGTACCAAATCAGACAGAAGACGGGCCGCGAAGTGCGGCCCGTCCGGAAGTTCGTCGCCGCTTCCCGGCGCGGCTAGCGGCAGATCGTCACATCGCCGTTCAGCGTCGAAATCGTGATGCGCGCGTCGCCGTCGCCCTCGACGAACTCGAGCTCCCAGCCCGGCGTGTACTTGCTCGTGCGCTTCGCCTTCGGGCCGAAGCAGTTGTCGATGTCGCCGTTGAACGTGTCGATCTCGAAGCGGCCCTCGATCCTGCCGACGAACTCGATGTCGACGCTGCCGTTGACGGTCTCGGCCTTGAGCTTGCCGTCGTCGCGAAGCTCGGACTGGAACAGGATCTCGCCGTTGACCGTGTTCATGTCGACGCGATCGAACGCGCCTTCGTCGATGATGATATCGCCGCTCACCGATTCGGCCGCGATGTTGCCCGCAACGCGAAACAGCGTGACGTCACCCGAGACCGAGTTCGCCCGCGTCTCGGCTTCCTCGCGACTACCGTTGACCTCGACGTCGCCGCTCACGGCGCCCGCAGTAACGTCGGCGGCAACGGCATCGGCGTCGATATCGCCACTGACCGTGTTGAGTTTCAGGTCGCCGAATACTTCGTCGACCTCGATATCGGCGCTGACCGTACCGACGTCGATCGAGCTCTGCTCCGGAACCTGGATGTAGAGATCGGTCTCGATGCCGCGGCTGCTCTTCCTGGGGACCTTCACCTTGATCGTGATCTTGTCGCCGTTGCGCTCGAAATACAGCTCCTCGACATTGCGCCCGAGCTCGCCCGTCACCTCGACCTCGTTACGCGACCAGCCCTGGACCGAAATCGATCCCGAGATGTTCGAAATGTGGACATGACCGTCCGACGCTGCGTCGAGCTTGCGATCGACTTCCTCGGCCATGGCCGGCATCGTCAGTGCGGTACCCAAAAGAAGCGTTGCAGTGAGTTTCTTCATCATACTTCTCTCTAGATGTCGTTCCGTGTCATGACGTTGCGCGTCAGTCCGCCCACGCGGCGCAGCAGCGTCAGTTCCTCGCGATACGCTCGCAGCAGCTTCTGTTGTAACACGACATTGTCGGGTTGCTCGGCGAGCGCCGCGTTGACCTCGACGATCGCCTGGTGAATCAGGTCGAGGTTCGCCTGGATGTTCTCGCGCGCTTCGGGCGAAAGCCGCGCCATCTCGGCATCGAGTTCGGCGCGCAGGCCGTTGCGCGCCTGCTGGAATTCCGGCCCGAGATTGTAGTCGTTGCCGAACGACGCCTGCTCGAAGACCAGTTCGGGCGAGATCTGCGTGTCGGGCACGCCGCTGCCGGCGGTCAGGACGTAAGTGATCCCTGACGATGCACCGACCAGCAGCACGACGGCCGCCGCCTGCGCCAGCATCGGGGTCCAGCGGGAGCGCCGCGGCGCGGGCTCGATCGCCTCGGCGATGCCGGGCCACAGGTCGCGCTCGGGACTGATCTCCGGCGCGAGTTGCCGTGCCGCACGATCCAGTTTGTCATCGAATGTATCGGTCATGCCTCGAATCCCTGTTCTTCCAGTTGTTGCGCCAAGAGCTTCCGTGCGCGGTGCAATTGTGCCTTGCTCGTTCCCGTCGCGATCCCGAGCATGCTGGCCGCCTCGTCATGGCTGTAGCCGTACACGGCGTGCAGGACGAAGACATGGCGCGCCCCTTCGGGCAGGCGGTCGACGGCCTGGGCCAGGTCGCGCAGCTCGCCGGTATCGCCGGTTTCGAGCGCGGCCGGGCGTGTATCGGCGACGGCCTGGATGCGGTCCTGCTCGCGCTTGGACTTTCGCATCCTGCCCAGAACGGCGTTGACGGCGATGCGGTGCAACCAGGTCGAAAAAGCGCTGTCACCGCGGAACCGGTCGAGCTTGTTCCAGGCCTGGATGAACGCCTCCTGCGTGCAGTCCTCGGCCTCGCTGACGTTTCCCGTCATACGCAGGCAAAGTCCGTAAACCCTGTCCACGTGTACCCGATAAAGGGCCTCGAACGCTCGCGCGTCCGACCGCTGTGCGCGACGTATGAGGACGTCTTCTTCAGCGATTATGTCAGCCGAGGCGGAAGCCATGGTCCGACTATAGTCGCTGCTCGATGCGGTCAAAAGCACTGCCAATCGGCCGTTCTCCCCTTATCCTGATCTTTGGATGCCCGTCATGCGCCCAGGGTTTACAGATCCGCGGCCCGATCGGTATAAAAAATCGCTTAAGCGACTGTCTTTCTTTGCGATTCTGGTATCATCCGACGAGCCGTAAATAACAACGAACGTCATTCATGGCACAAACCCGCCCGTTACCAGCCCTGCGATTCGGTACCACGGGTAAGTTGCCTCTGCCAATTGGCCGTACAGGACACTAGATGTCGGGGCACTCCATTCTCTACCTCGGCCGTGGTGAATTCGCCGCCGACTACCTGTCCGAACTCGAAACACTGTCATGCTGCACCTACCTGTCCCGCAGCAACGTCCTCGAGCTGCCCGAGGACGCGCCCTATTGCGTCGACCTCGTCCTCCTCGAGATCGGCCCGCTGATCGCGCAGTCGGGCAATTCGCTCGCGGAGGTGATCCAGTCGCTCGACCCCTACCCGGTGGTCGCGCTGACGCAAAAAGAACACGAGCACCGTGCGATCGCGGCGACTAACGCCGGCGCCCAGGGCTATGTCTGCGTCGATGACGTGACGGTCGAGAGGCAGGAGGCCGTCTTCAACCACGCCGTGCAGCGCAATCGCCTGCAGCGCCGCCTCTCGGACACCGACGTCACGGTGCTGTCGATCCTGCGCAGCATCAACGACGGCGTCATCGTCGTCGACGAGACGGGCCACGTACTCGACATCAACCCGGCCGCGCGCACGATTCTCGGCCTGGGCCCGCGGCGGCAGCCCGACCCGACCTGGGAACAGACTTTCTGTTGCATCGACGGCGAAGGCAGGAGTTACCGCAACGCGCACGAACTGCCGCTCGTGCGCGCCCGCAACGGCGAGAAGTTCTCCAACCAGGTCGCGATCTATCGCACGCCCGAGCAACCCGATACCGTGTTGAGCATCAACGGCCAGGGCCTGTATGACGGCAATCGCGAACTCATCGGCGGCGTCATCACGTTCCGCGACATCACCGAAATCACGCACCGCACGATTGAACTCGAGAAGCGCGCGCAATTCGACGAGCTGACGGGTCTGGCCAACCGCGGCCTGTTTCTCGATCAGCTGTCGCGGGCAATGGGACGAAGCGAGCGCAAGCACGCGCCGCTTGCCGCGCTGTTCATCGACCTCGATCGCTTCAAGTCGGTCAACGACACGCTGGGTCACGACACGGGCGACGCGGTCCTGTGCGAAGTCGCGAAACGCCTGCAGAAGAACCTGCGCATCGGCGACTTCGTCGGCCGCTGGGGCGGCGACGAGTTCGTGGTCTGCCTCGAGGACTTCGGCGAGGCCGGCAACGCGGCCGCGGCGGCACAGAAACTGCTGCTCGTGCTGTCGGAGAAATACGCGGTCGGCAACAGCGAGGTCTATGCGACGCCGAGCATCGGCATCGCGCTTTACCCGGAGTCGGGCGATACGGCCGAGCGCATGGTCAAGGCCGCCGACATTGCGATGTACGAAGCGAAGAAACGCGGCGGCGGACGCTTCCAGTACTACTCACCCGCGCTCAACACCAAACTCGCGCAGCGCGAGGAACTGGAGGTCGGCCTGCGCCACGCGCTGGTCCGCGATGAATTCGTGCTGCACTACCAGCCGCGCATCGATATATCGTCGGGCCGACTGATCGGTCTCGAAGCCCTGCTGCGCTGGCAGCATCCGCGCTTCGGCCTGCTGCCGCCCGCGCGCTTTTTGCCGATCCTCGAGAGTTCGGGCCTGATCCATTCCGCCGGCGAGTGGATCGTCGAGACGGCATGCCGCCGGCTTGCGGGATGGCAGCGGCGTTTCGAGCTGCCCGACCTGTCGCTCGCGATCAACCTGTCGCAGCAGCAGCTCATGCAAGGCCGTCTCGTCAACGTCGTCAAGAAAGCATTGAACGACAATGCGCTCGATCCGGGCTGCATCGAGTTCGAGATCGGCGACGGCGATGTCGTCACCAAGCGCAGCACCGAGCTCGATACGCTCAAGGGGCTGCGGCGCCTCGGCGTGCGCCTGTCGCTCGACAACTTCGGCACGCGCGACGTGTCGTTCGAGTCGCTCGACAACGGCTTCATCGACAGCTTCGTGCTCGACCAGGAGCTGATCGCCGACATCATGGAAAACGACAGCCACCAGCGCATCGTGCGCGCCGCGATCGCGATGGCCCAGGGGCTCGATATCGAGGTTGCCGCCGAGGGCGTCGAGACGCTGACGCAGCTCGAGTTTCTGAAGAGCTGCAATTGCGACCTCGCGCAGGGCTTTTTGATCAGTCGGCCGATGCAGCCCGAAAAAGTCTCGGCCGTACTGCGCAGCGAGATCGCCGGGACGTCGCTGCTCAGCCGGGGTATGCCCTAGTCATCTATGGCGTAGCCGCAGTTCCAGCACGCGGCGAACTGACCTTCGTTCTCCTCGCCGCATTTCGGGCACTTCCATGACTCGGCCGGGCTCTCGGCATCGGCCGCCTCGATGAGCTGCTTCGCACGATCGTAGTCGAGATCGTTGACTACCCAGAGCTGCGGCCAGGTCTCGAAGAACGGCATCTCGCCCATGATCGAACCCAGGTGCTGGTTGCGCACCTCGGTGGGAATCCCCTCCGCGGCGAGAAGATTCTTGTAGTGGTTGATCAGAACCAGCGTTTCTGCCGAAGTCAGCTTCTTCATGCGTCGAGCAGTGATTTCAGGAACGGCCGCGGGTCCTCGCCCTTCTCGAGCACTTCCACGAGCGCGGAGCCGACGATGGCGCCGGCCGCGTGTGCGCCGACGTTGGCGACGTCCCGCGCCTCACGAATTCCGAAGCCCGCACAGACGGGCAGGTTCGACATGCCGGACACCTTGTCGAGATAGTCGGTCAGGTCGGCCGGCAGGCCGGCATCGCCGCCCGTGATGCCGGTGATCGTGACGGCATAGACGAAGCCGCGCGACGCATCACATAGCGTCTTCAGCCGTTCGTCGGGGGTCGCCGGCGTTACGAGCTGGATCAGGCCGAGGCCTTTCGCCTCGAGCGCGGCGCGGATGTCGTCCGACTCCTCGAACGGCAGGTCGGGCACGATGAAGCCGCAGACGCCGGTCTCCAGCGCGCGCTCGGCGAGCGCGTCGTAGCCGAACGCGAGCAACGGGTTCAGGTAGGACATCATGACAAGCGGCGTGCCGAGCTCGTCTTTCGCGGCGTCGAGCCGGTCGAAGATCCACGTGAGACTCACGCCGTTCTTCAGCGCTTCGAAACTCGAGCGCTGGATCGTCATGCCGTCGGCCATCGGATCCGAGAACGGGATGCCGAGCTCGACGACGTCGCCGACGTCGGCCACGGCTTTCAGTGTCTCGATGAACGTGCCGGGGTCCGGGTAGCCCGCCGTGATGAACGGTACGAGTCCCGGCCGGCCGGCGTCGTTCGCCGCCGTGATGGCGGTTGCTATGCGTTCATGCGCCGGCATGGCTGCGAATCCTCGCGGGGTATCGGGTCAATGTCGGCATGTCCTTGTCGCCGCGGCCCGAGTTTCCGATAAGGATCCTGGAGCCCGGGTTCTTTTTCGCGTACTTCTTCGCGGCGGCGAACGCGTGCGAGGTTTCGAGCGCCGTGAGAATGCCTTCGGCGGCGCACAGTTCCTCGAGCGCCTCGAGCGCTTCGTCGTCCCCGGCCGACAGGTAGCTCACGCGACCCGTTGCCTGCAGCAACGCGTGCTCGGGGCCGACTCCGGAATAGTCGAGGCCGGCGGAGATCGAATGCGTCTCCTGCACCTGGCCGTCGTCGTCCTGCAGGATCATCGTGTACGAACCCTGCAAGACGCCGGGCGTACCGGTCGCGAGTGTCGCGGCGTTCTGGCCGAGGCCCGATCCGGTGCCGCCCGCCTCGACACCGATCAGTTCGATATCGTCGCCGAGCAGCGGGTAGAACAGGCCGATCGCGTTGGAGCCGCCGCCGACGCAGGCGAACGCGGCATCGGGAAGCGCGCCGGCCTGGTCGAGCATCTGCTGCCGCGATTCCTCGCCGATGACCGATTGCAGTTCACGGACGAGGTAGGGGTAGGGATGCGCCCCGACGGCCGAGCCGAGCAGGTAGTAGATGCCGTCGGGGTCGGTTACCCAGTTGCGCAGGGCCTCGTCGATCGCGGCACGCAGCGTCTTGTCGCCGCTTTCGACCGCGACACATTCGGCGCCGAGCCGATGCATGCGATCGACATTGGGCGCCTGCCGCTCGATGTCCACGGCGCCCATGTAGACGGTGCATGGCAAGCCGACTCGCGCACAGGCCGCGGCGGATGCGACGCCGTGCTGGCCGGCGCCCGTCTCGGCGATGACCCGCTCCGCGCCGAGGCGCTTCGCGAGCAGCGCCTGTCCGATCGCGTTGTTGATCTTGTGGGCGCCCGTGTGTGCGAGATCCTCGCGCTTGAGCCAGACTTCGGCGCCCCAGGCCTCGGAGAGCCGCGGGGCGAACGTTAGTGCGGTCGGGCGGCCCACCCACTCGCGCAGTTCCCTGCGGTACTCGGCCTGGAACGACTCGTCGTGCAGGTGTTCCTTCACGCCCTTTTCGAGTCGCTCGAACGCGGGCACGAGGGTTTCGGGCACGTAGCGCCCGCCAAAGGGCCCGAAACGCCCGCGGTCATCCGGCAGCTCGCCCCGTATCGCCGCGTCGAGAAGCAGGCTTGCTTCGTCCTGCTGCAGCAGTGCACTCATAGGTCTTTCTCCGCGGCTTTCGCCGCTGCAATGAACTCGTTGATCAGGGCGGCGTCCTTCTCGCCGGGCGCCGATTCGACCCCGCTCGAGACGTCGACACCGAACGGCCTGACCGTTCTGATCGCCTCGCCGACGTTGGCCGCGCTGAGCCCACCGGCGAGGATCATCCGCCCCCCGCGCGAGAGTTCGGCCGCACGCACCCAGTCGACCGTCTCTCCCTGACCACTCCTGCGCCCCTCATACACAAAGGGGACAGTGACCATGTTTCCGGGGGGGACAGTGACCATGTTTCCCTCGCGATACACCGGCCAATGCTCGACCGAGTCGGGAACGTCCAGTTCGACAAGATCATTAACGTCTGCCTGGAGAACATCCGGCCGAAATCGGCCAAGCACAGCCTGCCACTCATCGTTCGAAGGATGCAGCATGACCGCGACGCGCTTGATGTCCATCGGCACATCGCATGCGATTCTCGCGGCCTGGTGCGGTTCTACCTGGCGTACCGACGCGGCGAACACGAAACCGATCGCGTCCGCGCCAGCTTCAACCGCAGCGTCAACCTGTTCCCTCGAACTGAGTCCGCATATCTTCACGAACATGCGGTTGCTCCCGCCTCGCGCATCTGACCTATCAATTGCGTCGGGTTCTCGCTACGCATCAGCGCCGTGCCCACCAGTGCCGCCGAGTAGCCCCAGTCCATGACGCGGGCCGCATCAGCCGCCGCTTTCAGACCGCTCTCGGCCACGCACGTTGCGGCCGGCAGGTAAGGCGCGAGCGCCCTGAGCCGCCCGGTATCAACCTCAAGCGTTCGCAGGTTTCGCGTGTTGACGCCGATGAGTAACTGCCCGTCGCTGTCCAGGAAGCGCACCGAGCGCGCCAGATCCCGTTCGTCAAATGACTCGAGCAACACGAACATACCGTGCTCGAATGCGCAGTCGAGCATCGCACGCAAGGTCGAATCATCCAGCATCGTCGTGATCAGCAGCACGCCACTCGCACCGGCGGCTCGTGCCTCAAGCACCTGCACGGTATCTACGAGGAAGTCCTTGCGCATGACCGGCGTTCCCGGCACCGCTGCGACGACCTCTTCGAGATGCGTAAGCTCACCATCGAAACGACTGGGTTCGGTCAAGACCGAGATGGCAGCTGCCCCGCCCGTCGCATACGCCCTGGCGCGGAAAACGCGGTCACTGTCCCCCCCGGAAATATGGTCACTGTCCCCTTTGAGGAGGAGGCCTTCGGCGGGGGAGCGGTTCTTGATCTCGGCGATCACGTCGAAGGTGCCGAGCGACAGCGGTACGACGGGTTTGTCGAAATCCGCATCGGTGAACGTGCGCGCGGCAGCGGCCCGCGCCGCGCTGCTCTTCGCCATGCCTTGCAGGAAGTCGCTCATCAGTCCGGGAAATGCGCCTTGAGTTTGTCGAGGAACGCCGCGGCGCGGCCATCGTCGATCGCGGCGGCGGCCTGGGCAACACCATCCCGCGCGTCCACTGCGACGCCCTGCACTTCGAGCACGAGCGACGTTCCCATCAGCAATGCATCGCGGTGCGGACCTTCGTCCTCTCCCGTGAACACGCGCACGAGCTCTCTTGCATTGTGTTCGGCATCGCCGCCCGCGAGGTCCCCCGGCGCGCAACGCGCGAGACCGTAGTCTTCGGGTGTACGCCGCATCTCCGCCACGTTGCCGGGCGTCGCATCGAACAGCAGGAACTCGCCGACCGGTGTCGCCTCGTCCCAGCCCGGCTCCCCGTGCACGACGAAAGCCCGCTCGATGTCGAGTCCGGCGAGCGCTTCGGCCATCAGCTTCGCCATGTCCGGGCTGAAGGCCCCGATGAGCTGGTACGGCGTCGATGCCGGGTTGGTCAGCGGTCCGAGAACATTGAATACCGTGCGCACGCCCATCGCGCCCCGCACCGGCATGACCGACTTCATCGCCGGATGGTAAGCGGGCGCGAACAGGAACGTGAAGTTCGTCGCCTGCAGGCAGTCGACGGCCTCGTTCGCGTGCAACGGCAGCGGCATGCCGAGGCGTTCGAGCATGTCGGCGCTGCCGGACTTGCTCGAAACCGAACGATTGCCGTGTTTGACGACGCGCGATCCGCAGGCCGCCGCCAGCAGCCCGGTGCCCGTCGACAGGTTCAGACTGCCCGAGCCGTCGCCGCCCGTGCCCACCGTGTCGACGGTCGGTGCGCCGTCCGGAATGTCCGGGTGTACGGCGACCTCGCGCATCGCCCGCGCGAAACCGCGGATCTCGTCGGCCGTTTCGCCCTTGGTGCGCAGACCCGCGAGCAGCGCACCCGCGAACGCCGGATCCAGATCGCCTGCCGCAAACTGGCGCATCAGGTCGTAAGCCTGCTGCTCGCCGATGTCGTTGCCGTTCAACAGGCTGTCGAGCAATGCACTGTTGTTCATGAGATTTCCTGGCGCATGAAGTTGGCCATCAGCCTGTCCCCTTCGGGCGTCAACACGCTCTCCGGATGGAACTGCACGCCCTCGATCGGCAACGACCTGTGGCGTACGCCCATGATCTCACCACGCCCGGTCTGCGCCGTAATGACGAGTTCCTCGGGCAGGGTCTCCTCCGCCGCGCACAGCGAATGGTAGCGCCCGACCTCGAACGGGTCGGTGATGCCCTCGAAGATCGTCCTGCCGTCGTGCTTCACCATCGACGTCTTGCCGTGCATGAGCCGTTCGGCGCGGACGATGTCGCCGCCGTGCTGCTGCACGATGCTCTGGTGGCCGAGGCATACGCCGAGGATCGGCAGCTTGCCGGCCCATGCGCCGATCATGTCGAGGGACACGCCGGCATCTTCGGGCCGGCCCGGGCCCGGCGAAATGACGAGATGCGTCGGCTCGAGCGCAACACTCTCGTCCACCGAGATTGCGTCGTTGCGGTACACCATGACCGACGCGCCCATCGCGGCGAACGCCTGCACGAGGTTGTAGGTAAACGAGTCGTAGTTGTCGATCAGCAGCATGCGAACGTGGTCGAAGGCATTGTTCATCACAAACCCTCCCCGGCAATTTCCAGCGCCCGCCTCAGGATCGCACTCTTGGCCATGACTTCCTGGTATTCCTTCTCCGGAATCGAGTCGGCAACGATACCGGCACCCGCCTGAAAACTGTACTCGTTACCCGAGAAAACCAGCGTCCGAATCGTGATCGCCTGGTCCATGTCGCCGCTCAGGCCGAAGTACCCGGCCGTGCCCGCGTAGAGTCCACGACCGACCATCTCCATTTCCTCGATGATTTCCATCGCCCGCACCTTCGGCGCACCCACGAGCGTGCCGGCCGGGAAGCTCGCGGCAAACAGGTCGAACTGGTCGTAGGGCTCGTCGAGTTCGCCCTGCACGCCGCTCACGATGTGCATGACGTGGCTGTAGCGCTCGATCGCGCGGTAAGGGTCCACGTGGACGCTGCCCGGGCTCGC
>JANQGP010000260.1 GCA_028277265.1 Woeseiaceae bacterium
GATATCCTTGTCGAACGGCTTCATGATGTACTCATCGGCCCCGGCATGCAGGGCGCGGGCGATCTGCGCGACGTCGTTCTCGGTGGTGCAGAACACGACCTTGGGCTGGTCCCCGCCCGGCATGCGGCGCAAAGCGCGCAGGAACTGGTAGCCGTCCATCCGCGGCATATTCCAGTCGAGCAGAACGGCGTCCGGCAGTGCACGCTGACAGGCAAACAGCGCTTTTTCGCCGTCTTCGGCCTCGGAGATCTCGAAATCGAGGCCTTCGAGAATACGCCGCGCCACCTTACGGATGACGCTCGAATCATCAACCACCAGACAAGTCTTCATCGCTCGCCTCTTCGACCCCGCGCGTGGCCCGCCCGATCATGCGGGCCATGGGTTTGGTTGTCTTTCACCGCATCGGTCATGCCGCGATCGCCTCGCCGCCCATGTCGAGCACGCGGTCGACGTCGAGCAACACGAGAAGTCTCCCCTCGAGCCGGTGGACGCCGGCCGAGATGCGCGCGAGATGCGGGTCGAGATTGACCGGGTTGGGCTCGCGCGTGCCGACGTCAAGCTGGAGCACCTCGCCGACCGAGTCGATCAGCAGCCCGTAGGACTCGCTCTTCGATTCGATGCCGACCGCCATCGGCTTGCTGCTGTCGTCGCGGCGCGGCAGTCCGAGCCGGCGGCGCATATCGATCGCGGTCACGATACGTCCGCGCAGATTGAGGACGCCGGCGATCTCCGGCTGCGACAGCGGCACACGGGTCAGGCCGTCAAGCATGAACACATCCTGGACCTGCGCAATCGGAAGGCCGAACAGCTGATCGCCGATCACCACGGTGATGTACTCGGTCAGCGTGTTGGTCAGGGCGTCGGTCCGGCTGGCATCGGTCGTCATCATCCCCTCCATCAGGCCGCCTCGCCGAGCATCTGTTCCTTGAGCGCCGCGATCAGGCCGGGGCGATCGAACTTGGCGACGAAATCATGGAATCCGACTTCGCGGCCGCGCTCCATCACGTCGGGCCCGTTCATCGAGGACAGCGCAATGATCGGCAGTTCGTTGGTCTGCGGATCGGAATGGATGGCCGCGGCGAGCTCGAAGCCGCTCATGCCGGGCATTTCGATGTCGGTGACGACCACGTCGAAGCGGCGCCCGGATTTGAGAAATTCGAGGGCATCTTCGCCGCCGCCGACGGTAGTCACCTGATAACCCGCAGCTTTGAGCACCGGGGTGAGCATGTTGCGGAAGAAGGCGGAGTCGTCGACGAACAACAGCGTTTGTGCACGCTGGCGCATCCTTGTCTCTTTGCGCAGCAGCCAATCCTCGAAGGCCATGGGCAGGTAGTGGCCCATGTCGATGATTTCCGTCGCCTGGCCCTTGATGACCGCCGAGCCGAGCAGGCCGGGTTTTTCGCTCGCCACTTCGATATTGAGCTGGTCCTCGACGATGTCGACGATCTCGTCGACGACGAGCCCCATCGATCGGCCCTCGTCGGAGAAGACGAGCAGCGGCTGCGTTCCTTCGGACCTGACCGGAACTGCGTCGTCCACGCAGACGAGCGGCATGAGCTGGCCGCGATACTGGACGAGACGACGGCCGTTGGCCATTTCGATCTTGGCGGCGTCGATCTCCTCCAGCCGGGTGACGAGCGACAGCGGCACCGCCTTCGGCTCCGGCGAGCCGGCGCGGAACACAAGCAGCGAGGTCGTGTTCTCGTTCGCGGCGTGGTGGCGGACCGTCGCCTCCTCGTCCGCCGCCGCGTCGGCACCGGTCAAGGTCCCGAGCGCGTGGGCG
>JANQGP010000306.1 GCA_028277265.1 Woeseiaceae bacterium
CATCGCGATAGCCGGTGGCTTCGAAGCGGATGAAGTTCTCGGTTCGACGTCGACCAGCCTGCAGGCAGGGTTTGGCGGATTGAAGGGCAGGGCTCTGCAAACAGGCGATGTCCTCGATTTCGGCCAGGGCGAAACCGACGCGCTCGAGACGCCGGCGGAATTCGTCCCGCGAATGACGACGAGTTGGGCGCTGCGCGCCTGCGCGTCGCTCGAGACGGACCTGCTCGAGAACGCCGACGATCTGTTCGAGACCAACTGGACGGTGAGCCGGCGCGCCGATCGCATGGGGATGCAGCTCGACGGGACGACGCTGAACGTCGAGTCCGATGGTCGCATGGCCAGCGCCGGTATCTTCCCGGGTACGATCCAGTGTCCGCAGGACGGCTCGCCATTTCTGTTGTCGGTCGATTCGGGCACGGTCGGAGGCTATCCGCGTGTCGGGTATGTCACGCGTGCCGACCGGCATCTCCTGGGGCAGTTGCGCCCGGGCGATCACGTGCGCCTGTTGCGGCGCGAGGCCGACACGGCTGTCGAGGAGTTGCGGGCGAAGGTCAACTACTGGCGAGACTGGCTGCCCGATATCGAGGCAATTTTGATATAGGACGTGGTGGGCCCGCCAGGACTCGAACCTGGGACCAAGGGATTCACTGTACCCGGCCGTTTCCAACCGGAGCGGACTATCTCATCACCCTCGACCGAATCGCTAGGGGCGGGACGCTCTTGCCTGTCATTAAGGACGCTGAAGTCCCCAGGTAGTCTCTGCACCTTCCGCGGGTGTACCCGCGGCTTGGCTCAGGATTGCCGCCAGCCGCGCTGCTGCGGTTTCCCTGAATTCATCCCGTTCATTTCATGTCTCTCGACACGAACGCACCATTTGATGAGTCCCCTGCTCTAACCAACTGAGCTACAGGCCCACACGAGGGCGAGGATTTTAGCAGATTAATCGGCTCTACTGATCGAGTTCGAACACGACGTTGACGATCGCCGTGTACTCGCTCTGACCGGCCGAAATCGGGACGGCTTCAGCGCCCAACACCGCCACGCTGCTTCGGCCAAGCATTTCCGGGCGCGGATAGGCCGCACCGGCCTCGGTGATCGACACTATCCGGCCGACCTCGCCACCGGCCGCCTCGGCATAGAGCGATGCCCGGTGAATCGCGTTTTCGACCGCGAGTTTTCGGGCCTCGTCGAGGCGCTTTTCGGCATCGGTGTTGCCGAATTGCAGTGAGTTGATCGTGTTGCTGCCCGAGCTGATGACCGCGCCGAGCAGATCGCCCAGGCGGTCGAGGTCGAGGACGTTGACCGTCAACTGGTTGCTCACCCTGTAGCCGGCGATCTTCGGCATGCCGCCGGCGCTGCTGACGCTGCTGCGATGGTCGTACGTGGGTTGAACGGTGAAGCCGCGACTGCGTCGATCCGATTCCCTGACGCCGAAATCATCGAGCGCCTCGTGCAGCGCCGACATCGCTTCGTTGTTGGCCGCGACGGCGCTTGCGGCGTCAGTGGCCTGCGTCATGACGCCCACGGTCACGCTCGCCATGTCAGGCGTCGCCGTGACGCTGCCCTGGCCGGTCACCGTCATCAGGGCAGGCGACGGCTCGCCCGTGTCGGCTGCCTGGCACGACAGCGTCGTGACCAGCAACAGGCACAATGCGAGTCGTCGCATCAGTCTTCCAGCAGGAAGCTGCGAAGCTGGTCCGAACGCGTCGGGTGGCGCAGCTTCCGGAGGGCCTTGGCCTCGATCTGGCGAATACGCTCACGCGTTACGTCGAACTGCTTGCCGACTTCCTCGAGCGTGTGGTCGGTATTCATGTCGATGCCGAAACGCATCCGCAAGACCTTGGCCTCGCGCGGCGTCAGGCCGGCGAGCACCGAGTGCGTCGTTTCCTTGAGCCCCGACGTCGTTGCCGAGTCGACCGGCGAATGCACGGTCGTATCCTCGATGAAATCGCCGAGATGCGAGTCCTCGTCGTCGCCGATCGGCGTTTCCATCGAAATCGGTTCTTTCGCGATCTTGAGAACCTTGCGGACCTTGTCCTCCGGCATCTCCATGCGCTCGGCAAGTTCGTCGGGCAGCGGCTCGCGACCCATCTCCTGCAGCATCTGCCGGGAGATACGATTGAGCTTGTTGATCGTTTCGATCATGTGCACGGGGATACGGATCGTACGCGCCTGGTCGGCGATCGACCGCGTGATAGCCTGGCGAATCCACCACGTCGCATAGGTCGAAAACTTGTAGCCGCGGCGGTACTCGAATTTGTCGACCGCCTTCATCAGGCCGATGTTGCCTTCCTGGATCAGGTCCAGGAACTGCAGGCCGCGGTTCGTATACTTCTTCGCGATCGAGATCACGAGACGCAGGTTTGCCTCGACCATTTCCTTCTTCGCACGGCGCGCTTTCGCCTCGCCGATCGACATCTGGCGATTGATCTCCTTGATCTCGCTGATGCTGAGGCGCGTCTCTTCCTCGACCGCGATCAGCTTGCGCTGGGCACGCAGGACATCGTCCTTGAGCCTGGCCAGAACGGACGAATGCTTGCGCTTGGCACGAATGTGCTTGTCGATCCAGTTGAGGTCCGTCTCGCTTTTCGGAAAGCTCGACAGGAAATCCTTGCGCGGCATGCCCGCGTCGCGGACGCAGATGCGCATGACCAGGCGTTCCTGGCTGCGAATGATCGACACGATGTCGCGCAGGCCCTTGACGAGCGCGTCGAAGAGCTTCGGCGACAGCTTCAGTTCCATGACCTGGTCGGCAGCGTCGGCCTGTGCCTTGATTGTGCGCTTGTCCTTGAGCCCGTAGTTGCCGAGGTACTTCATCGAGCGGTTGAAGTGCCGTTTGATGACCCGGACGCGGGCCTTCACCTCATCCGGGTCCGGCCCCGTGTCGACGACTTCGTCATCGTCGTCATCGTCGGACTTCGGCGCGGGCGGCGTGATCTCGTCGGGTTCGTTGGGATCGATGAAGCCGACGACGAAATCCTGCATGCGGGTCTCGCCCGCATTCACGGCATCGGCGACGGCGAGCATCTGCTCGACGGTCGGCGGGAAGTGCATCATGTGATACTTGACCTGGTTCAGGCCGTCCTCGATGCGCTTCGCGATCTCGATCTCGCCCTGGCGCGTCAACAGCTCGACCGTGCCCATCTCGCGCATGTACATGCGGACAGGGTCCGTCGTGCGACCGAACTCGGCATCGACCGTGGCAAGGGCAGCCTCGGCTTCTTCGGCGGCATCCTCGTCAGTCGCAGCGGCATCGGAAAGGATCAGCGATTCGGGGTCCGGCGCGTTTTCGTGCACCGCGATTCCCATATCGTTGATCATGTTGACGATGTCTTCGATCTGTTCCGGGTCGACGATATCGTTGGGCAGATGGTCGTTGACCTCCTTGTAGGTCAGGTACCCCTGTTCCTTGCCCCGGGCAATCAATTCCTTCAGCTGCTGAGCCTGCTTGCTCACGCCAATCGCTGCGCTTTTTTCAGTCAAGACACGAACCCCTGCGGGTAACAAATACAAACGATTAATTATACGAAAACGGGGAAATCCGATCCAGACTCAATACAGTTGCCTGAGCTCCGATTTCTCGTCGTCGGATAAGCCACTAACTCTCTGTTTTTCAATCAAAAATTCGACGCGCTCCTTGCGGCCGGCGAGGGCCAGCTGCTGCAGGCAGTCGGCCAGCTCCGCGGCGGCGTCGAAATCCTCCTCGACGGGCATTTCGCTGGCGGCGAGCTTCATCAGATGGGGCCCGTTTTCACGGTGCCGCCAGCGCTCGAGAATCCCGGCTGTCGTTATATTGGGTTCCTCCTGCACGGTTTCAATGAGCGCGTGTAAAAGGTCGACGCCCGGGCGCTGTACGCCGGCGATTTGCTCGACGTCGAGCTTGATGCCGGCCTGCGGGTGATTCAGCAGTACCGTAATGGCGTGCCGCACGACCGATGGCTGCCCGGTTCTCCGGCGGCGTCCCGTCCCGGCGCGCCGCCCCGAAGGGAACTTCACGCGGCGCTCGCCCGATGCGTCGGTGCCGAGCATCTGTTCCAGTTTCGCAGCCGTCAGCCCGACCGCCTCGGCCAGGCTGTCGAGCAGCAGTTCCCGGTAGACCCCGGTCGGAATCCTGTTGACCAGCGGACGCGCGAGTTCGGCGAGCCGCGCGCGGCCGTCCACGGTGGCCATATCGACCTGGCCGGCCAGTTCTTCAATCATGAACTCGGATAACGCCAGGCCATTGTCCAGCGCCTCCAGGAACGCATCGGTGCCGAGTTCGTTGACATAGGAGTCCGGATCGTGGCCTTCCGGCAGGAACACGAAGCGGATCTGCCGGCCTTCACGAATCAGCGGCAGCGCGTTCTCGAGTGCCCGCCACGCCGCCTTGCGGCCGGCACGGTCCCCGTCGAATGCAAAACAGACGTTGTCCGTGAGCCGGAACAAGCGGTTCAGGTGCTCGCTCGTGGTTGCGGTACCGAGCGTCGCGACGGCGAAGTCGATGCCGTGGCGGGCGAGGGCGACGGCATCCATGTAACCTTCGACGACGACGAGCTGCTCGATGTGCCGCAGCGCCTGCCGCGCTTCGTACAGACCGTAGAGTTCGCGTCCCTTGTGGAACAGTACCGTCTCGGGCGAATTCAGGTACTTCGGTTCGCCATCACCCATCGTGCGGCCGCCGAAACCGATCGTCCGGCCACGCGCATCGCGGATGGGGAAGATGATCCGGTCGCGGAAGCGGTCGTAATGCTGGCCATTGTCCTTGCGTATGATCAGTCCCGTCGCGAGCAGGCGCTCGACGGCCTCGGGCGACTTGCCGAACTTGTCGAGCACGTTACTCCAGCCATCCGGCGCATAACCGATGCCAAAGCGCTTGGCCGTGCTGCCATCAATGCCGCGCTGCTTCACGTACTCGATCGCCCGCGGAGCGTCCTTGAGACTGGCTTGCCAGTGCCTGGCCACCGAGTCGAGCAGGGAAAACAGCTCATCGTAGCGTCGCGCCGGCCTGTCGCTATCGCCGCGCGGAACCTCGACACCCATCATGCTCGCGAGGCTCTCGACGGCTTCGACGAAACTCATGTGGTCGTATTCCATGAGAAAACCGATCGCGGTGCCGTGCGCGCCACAGCCGAAACAATGGTAGAACCCCTTGCTCGGAACCACGGTGAAAGACGGCGTCTTCTCATCGTGAAACGGGCAACAGGCTTTGAACTCCCGGCCCGCTTTCTTCAGTTGGACCCGGCGACCGACAACCTCGACGATGTCGGCTCTCGCGATCAGGTCATCGATGAAATCCTGAGGAATCAGTCCGGCCATACAGTTCCAAACGTTGCCCGCATGCAGCCGGGTCTAGAGAGGTTTTTTTTTCGTCGACAGACCAGCATAGCCTATTTGCCGGGCTACGCCAGTGCGCAAAATTCAGGCCAATTCGGCCGTGTCAAAGTGCGCCGAGTCGCGTTTTGACGGCGGCGCTGACGGCGCCCATGTCGGCCCGACCGGCGGCCCTGGCCTTGATCTGGCCCATGACCTTGCCCATGTCCTTCATGCTTGCGGCGCCCGTAGCCGCGATCACCTCGTCAACGAGGGCCGCGAGCTCGTCGGCCGAGAGTTGCTCGGGCAGGTAGTCATCGAGCACGGCAATCTCGTCGCGTTCGATGGCGGCGAGGTCCTCGCGGCCACCTTTTTCGAATTGCTCGACCGAATCACGACGCTGCTTGACCATCTTGTCGAGCACACCGAGAACGCCGGCATCGTCGAGATCGACACGCTTGTCGACCTCGACCTGCTTGATTGCGGCGAGCATCAGGCGTACGACCTTGAGCCGGTCCTTGTCGCCGGCTTTCATGGCGGACTTCATGTCCTGTGTGATCTGGTCTTTGAGCGACATGGACAGGAAACTGACTGGCACGCCCCGCGGACACGGAGCGCGAGAAGAGATTAGTAGAGACGCTTGCGCTTGGCTTCTTCGCGCGACAGGCGCTTCATGTGGCGCTTGACTGCCGCTGCCTTCTTGCGCTTGCGTTCCTGCGTCGGCTTCTCGTAGTACTCGCGACGACGAAGCTCGGTCAGAATGCCGGCCTTCTCGCAGGCACGCTTGAAGCGGCGCAGTGCAGCGTCAAAATACTCGTTCTCTTTTACGCGAACGCTTGGCATGGTTCAGGTTTTCCGTCCAGACATAAATAAACCCGGCGCATGGCCGGGAC
>JANQGP010000350.1 GCA_028277265.1 Woeseiaceae bacterium
ACAGGCCTGCTCATCTTCACGACCGACGGAGCGCTAGCCAATCGGTTGATGCACCCCTCGGCCGGTGTCGTACGCAAATACGCGGTCCGCGTGCACGGCACCCCGGGTCCGGACGAACTCGCGAAGCTGCGCAAGGGCGTCATGCTCGATGACGGAATGGCACGTTTCGACACGATCGAAGCCGGCGGTGGCGAGGGAGCGAATCGCTGGTTCGACGTCTCGCTCGGTGAAGGCCGAAACCGCGAGGTCCGAAGGCTCTGGGAAGCCGTGGGCTACGAAGTCAGTCGATTGATCCGCACCGCGTATGGGCCAGTCCAGCTGCCGCGCAAGCTGCGGCGAGGACGTTACGAGGACCTGTCGCCGTCGCTGGTTCGAGCGCTGTATCGGGCAGCCGGGTTCACTGGCAGTCGAAGCTCTCGCCCGTGACGCCTTTGCCGTCTGGTCCGAGCAGATAGATGTACGGCGCGAGTATGTCCTCCGGCCGCTTGAGCTTGTCGCGGTCTTCCGCCGGATACGCGGCCAGCCGCATGTTGGTGCGCGTCGGACCGGGGTTGACACAATTGCAGCGCAGCTTGCCGTGCCGGTGTTCGTCGGCGAGCACCTGCGACATTCCCTCCGTCGCAAACTTTGACACGGCGTAGGCGCCCCAAAAGGCTTTGCCTTTCCGGCCAACGCCACTGCTCGTGTAAATGATGGACGGGTCTTCGGCATTCATGAGTAACGGCAGAAAGACCTGCGTCAGCGCAAACGCCGACGTTACATTGACGTGCATCACCTTCTGCCAGAGCACGGCATCGTATTGCTCGATCGAATAGCGCTCACCGAGGATGCTTGCGTTCAGTACGAGTCCGTCGAGACGGCCGAACTCCGACTCGATACTCTGCGCAAGCGTCATGTACTGTTCGGCGTTTGCCGACTCGAGGTCCATGACGGCGATCGACGGGCGCGGTGCGCCATCGATTTCCTCGATCGCGTCGTAGATCTTTTCCAGCTTCGGCACGGACCGCCCGTGCAGGACAACCTGCGCACCAAGCGCGGCTGACTCGAGGGCCAGGGCCTTGCCGATACCGTCGCTGGATCCGGTGATCAGGACGATGCGGTCAGCCAGGATATTGTCGGGCCAGTCGTACGAACGGGGATCGATGATCAAGTATCGTTACCTTCGATCATGCTGCGGGGGACCGATTCCACGGTTTCCAGTTTTTCGATGTCTTTCGGGGCGTGTGCGCCCAGTTCCGTGAACTTGCGAGCGCCGGGCAATACCTTGCGTTCCAGCGAGCCGACTGCCTTGTTGAAGTTC
This sequence comes from Woeseiaceae bacterium, assembly GCA_028277265.1. GTDB lineage: Bacteria > Pseudomonadota > Gammaproteobacteria > Steroidobacterales > Woeseiaceae > UBA1847. Next base: position 1,301 of record JANQGP010000350.1, read on the forward strand.
TCGACACTGCTCGACAATTGCCGACCGACGCGATTCATGTGCGTAACGAACGTAGCGAGGCGACCGTACAATTCTTCGGCCAGCACGCGAATCTCGCGCGCATTGTCCGCGAGGGCGAGTTGGCGCCAGCCGTAGGCGACGGCCTTGAGCAGCGCAACAAAGCTCGTTGGCGTTGCGAGAATGATCTGCCGCGACAGGGCGTACTCGATCAGGTCGGGTTCCTCGCCGAGGGCGGCGCTCAGGAACTGGTCGCCAGGAATGAACAGGATGACGAACTCGGGGCTTTCGTCGAATTGTTCCCAGTAGGCTTTGGTCGAGAGCATGCGGATGTGCGCACGCACGTTCTTCGCGTGGCGCTCGAGTCCGAGCTTGCGCTGCGCATCGTCCTGCGCCTCTGCCGCTTCGAGGTACGCATCGAGCGGCGTCTTGACGTCGACAACGAGCTGCCGCTGGTCCGGCATGTTGACGATCATGTCGGGTCGAATGATCTGGCCGTCGCTGACCGTATGGACCTGTTCGATGAAATCGCAGTGTTCGACCATGCCGGCCAGTTCGACAAGTCGCCGCAGCGTAATCTCTCCCCACTGCCCGCGCACTTCCGGGCGCCGCAGCGCTTTCACGAGATTCTGGGTTTCCTGCGTCAGCGATTTCTGGCTGAGCTGCATGGCCTCGAGTTGATGTTTGATGCCGCCATAGGCCTCACTGCGCGCTTTCTCGAGATCGGCGATCTGCTTGTGCGAAGCCTCGAGCGCATCTCGAATCGGCTTTACGAGCGCCACGACGGCCTTCTCGCGCTCGCTGAGCTCGGCCTTTGCCTTCTGGTGTTGCGTGCCGAGGTTCTGTTCGGCCAGCTTCAGGAACGTATCGCTGTTCGTCCGCAGCGAGCGATTGGAGATGTCCGTGAACGCCTGGGTCAGCCTGGCGTTCGCCAGCTCGAACGCCGCCTCGCGTTCTTCCTGGAGGTCTTGCTGACTCTTGAGGCGCGTTTCGAGGCCGGTAACGTCCTCCCGGAGCGCTGCGGCGCGGCGACGGTGCATGAGCCACACGGCCAAGGCCCCGAGCAGGATGCCGATCGCCAGTGCGGGCGCGCCGACTTCCAGGTAGACCGGGTCAAACGAGACAGAAATCATCAGTTCTCAAGGTTAACCGCTTTGAGGACGATTTGCGTCAGTTCTTCGGTATCCGGCGCAACGATGTCCGCACCCCATCCGCCGGGATCGTCACCCTCCGTGATGTAGCCGTAGCCGGCCGCGATCGTAGCCATCCCGGCCCTAAGGCCGGCCTCGATGTCCCGTGCGGCGTCGCCGACATAGATCGATCGATCAGCGTCCACACCTGCGATATCGCAGGCGTGCAACAGCGGAGCAGGGTCGGGTTTGCGGACGGGGAGTGTGTCGCCGCCCACCGTGCAGGCACTGCGGGACAGCAGGCCGAGCGCCTCGAGCAAGGGGTGCGTCAGGTTCTCGGGCTTGTTGGTGACCACGCCCCAGGGGCAGCCGGCATCGTCGAGCTGGTCGAGTAGCGTCTCGAGTCCGTCGAAAACTCGCGAGGCGTCGCAGATCTGCTCCGCGTAGCGGTCCAGGTATTCGATATGCAGGTCGACGCCAACGTCGATTCGATGCCCGGGGAAGGCCAGACGCAGCAAACCAAGCGCGCCGTTCGAGACCTGTGAACGACCGACATCGTACGGCACCGGATCGACGCCGCGGGCCGACTGCATGGCTTGCAGGACGGCGACCATGTCGGGAGCGGTGTCGACGAGGGTGCCGTCAAGATCGAACAGGACGGCGCTGAAAAAGCCGTCCTGCATTTGCGTCAGGCTACTCACTCGCAGGTCGCCGGAAATGCATCATGTAGTTGACGTCTACGTTGGGCGCCAGCCAATAGACCCTGGTCAGCGGGTTGTAGTGCAGACCCATGCTGGCCTTGAGTTCGAGCCCCGCATTGCGCGCCCACTGTTCGAGTTCGGACGGGCGGATGAACTTGTCGTATTCGTGTGTGCCCCTGGGCAATAGTCTCAGTACGTACTCGGCGCCGACAATCGCGAAAACAAAGGACTTCGGGTTCCGGTTGATCGTGGAAAAGAACACGTCGCCGCCGGGCTTCAGCAGTGTCGCGCACGATCGAATGACCGCTGCCGGGTCGGGCACGTGTTCGAGCATCTCCAGGCACGTCACTACGTCGTAACGGCCGGCCTCCGCCTCGGCCAGGTCTTCTGCCGTCGATCGCCGGTAGTCGACGTCCACGCCGGATTCCATCTGGTGCAGCCGTGCCACGGCCAGTGGTCCTTCAGCCATGTCGATGCCGACCACGTCCGCGCCGGCCTTCGCCATCGATTCCGCCAGGATGCCGCCTCCGCAGCCGATGTCGACCACCTTGCGGTCTTTCAGTTCGACGTACTGCCGAATCCAGTCCAGACGCAGCGGGTTGATCTGGTGCAAGGGCCGGAAATCGCCTTCCTTATCCCACCAGCGAGCCGCGAGCGAGTCGAATTTCGCAAGTTCCGCCGGATCGACGTTGTGTTGTCCCGTGATCGTCATGTCAGTTCCTGTCAGATTTCGCCGGTCGTTGCGATGCGCTCGCGCCACTCGTTGCCCCGGGCGATAAGACCGTCGGCGTCGATCTGGGTGTAACGCCCTTGATCGAGCTGGTGACGGCCCGCTACCCAGACGTCGGAAACCTGGTCCGCGCGCGTCGCGTAAACGAGTTGGGATATGACATCGTAAACAGGCTGACTGTTCACTTGACCGAGGTCGACACAGGTCAGGTCGGCCCATTTGCCTTCCTCGATCGAGCCGGTGCCGTGTTCGACGCCCAGCGCGCGGGCGCCGCCCAGTGTCGCCATGTGCAGGGCATCGACGGCGGGTACGGCCGATGCGTCGGCGGAAGCGGCTTTCGCGAGCAGGGCCGCCGTGCGCATCTCGGTGAACATGTCGAGCAGGTTGTTACTCGCGGCACCGTCGGTACCCAGCGCCACGTTCAGGCCTGCCTCGCGGAACTTCGCGACGGGTGCGATGCCGCTGGCGAGCTTCAGATTGGAACTCGGACAATGTGTGACACTCACGCCGGCTTCGGCAAAGCGATGAATCTCGGTATCGTCGAGGTGCACGCCGTGCACGGCGAGTAGTGACTGGTTCACTAGCCCCGCGTCCTCGAGCCTTGCGAAAGGGCGCCTGCCATGGTCGCGCAAGGAAATTTCGACCTCGGCGGCCGTTTCGTGGAGGTGGATCTGCACGCGCACGTCGAGTTGGTCGGCCACGACGCGTAACTCCGCAAATGATGCATCGGACAGTGCGAACGTCGAGTGGGGCGCAAACGCAGTCCTGACGAGCGGGTGATCCGAATAGGGGTCATGGACCAGGTCCGCGCCTTTTTGCAGGTACTCCGATGCGTTCCCCGCCCACTGACTCGGGACGTCGAGGACCGGCGTGGCCACCACGGCCCGCATGCCGAGGTCTGCGGCCGCCTCAGCGACGATCTCGGGGAAGAAATACTGGTCGCTGAAGCAGGTCACACCGCCCCGCAGCATTTCGGCCACAGCGAGTTCTGTGCCGTCACGGACCATTTCGGCGCTGACCCAGCGGCGCTCCGCCGGCCAGATTCCCTCATGCAGCCATGCCTCGAGCGGCAGGTCGTCGGCGAGCCCGCGGAACAAGGTCATGGCCGCATGGGTATGTGCATTGACCAGGCCCGGAATCAGGGCGTGATCCTGCCGTTCGATGAGCACGCTCGGCTGGTATTTGCCCTCGGCCTCCGCACGCGGCAGTACTTCCCGGATACGGCCGTCCGAAACGGCCACGGCGCGGTCTTCGAGGACGTCGCCGACCGGGCTGCCCGGCACGGTCCAGCGCGGTACGATCAGGGTGTCACAATGCTGCATGGTTGGGGCAGTATACGCATCGCACGGGGCAGCGCCAGCTCTGCGTTTCAGGACGTTTCGGGGGCTTTGGGATCTGCTGTTTCAGGCGCGTCTGTGGTATTATTTCAACCCAGTTAAGTCGCTCGAAATCCACGTCATTTTGACCTCGGGATTCCGCCTTTTCGAAGCCGGGACTGCTGTCGGATTTTGGGCCCGAAAAGCGGGAAACTATGTCTGAAGTAGCCCAGGAATTGCTGTCGGTCAGCCTCGAAGAGGAGATGCAGCAGTCCTATCTCGACTATGCGATGAGCGTCATCGTGGGGCGCGCCCTGCCGGATGTTCGTGACGGCCTGAAACCGGTGCACCGCCGTGTTTTGCACGCCATGCGCGAGCTTGGCAACGACTACAACAAGCCGTACAAGAAATCCGCCCGCGTCGTCGGTGACGTGATCGGCAAATACCACCCGCACGGCGATTCGGCCGTCTACGACACGATCGTACGGATGGCTCAGCCGTTCTCGATGCGCTACATGCTCGTCGACGGGCAGGGCAATTTCGGGTCGGTCGACGGGGACTCTCCGGCGGCAATGCGTTACACCGAGGTTCGCATGGCCCGCATGGCCCATGAGTTGCTCGCGGACATCGACAAGGAGACGGTCGATTTCGTCGAGAACTACGACGGCTCGGAGTCCGAACCGTCGGTCATGCCCACGCGCGTCCCGAACCTGCTCGTCAACGGGTCGTCAGGCATCGCGGTCGGCATGGCGACGAATATTCCGCCGCACAACCTGAACGAAGTCATCAATGCCTGCCTGGCATTGATCGAGAATCCCGGGATCGACGTGCCCGGCCTCATGGAGCACCTGCCGGGGCCCGATTTCCCGACCGCGGGCATCATCAACGGCGCGCAGGGTATCTACTCGGCGTACCGGACAGGGCGGGGCCGCGTCTATATTCGCGCCCGCACCGGGATCGAAACGCTCAACAAACGCGGCCGCGAGGCGATCGTCGTGACGGAGTTGCCGTTCCAGGTCAACAAGGCCCGCCTGATCGAGAAGATCGCGGACCTCGTCCGGGACAAGCGCATCGAGGGCATCAGCGAATTGCGCGATGAGTCGGACAAGGACGGTATGCGCATCGTGATCGAACTCAAGCAGGGTGAGGTCAGCGACGTTGTCCTGAACAACCTCTACAAGCAGACGCCGATGCAGAGCGTCTTCGGCATCAACATGGTGGCGCTGCACGAAGGGCAGCCGAAGCTGCTCAACCTCAAGCAGGTGCTCGAGGCATTCCTGGCGCATCGCCGCGAAGTCGTCACGCGACGCACGATTTACGAGCTCAGAAAGGCTCGGGACCGGGCTCATGTCCTCGAAGGACAGACCGTCGCGCTGGCGAACATCGACGACGTCATCGCTCTGATCAAGGGCTCAACGTCACCGGCCGAGGCCAAAGCAGGGCTGATGGAGCGCTCCTGGGAGCCCGGCGAGGTCACCGGAATGCTCGAGCGTGCCGGCGATACGGACACGCGGCCCGACGGCCTCGTCGACGGCAGCGGTCTCGTCGATGGCAGATACCGTTTGTCGGCCGTACAGGCACAAGCCATTTTGGATCTGCGACTGCATCGCCTGACAGGGCTCGAACAAGAAAAAATAATCAAAGAATACAAGGATATATTGATTAAAATTAAAGAGCTTTCTGATATCCTTGCAGACCCGGACCTCCTGCTCGAGGTCATCAGGAACGAGTTGGTCGACGTTCGCGACACGTTCGGCGATGAGCGCCGCACGGAGATCGTGCAGGACCACACCGACCTGAGCGTCGAAGACCTGATCCCGCAGGAGGAGGTTGTCGTAACCCTGTCGCACGGCGGTTACGCGAAAGCGCAGCCGATCGACGTTTACCAGGCGCAGAAGCGGGGTGGACGAGGACGATCCGCGACCAAGGTCAAGGACGAGGATTTCGTCGACAACCTGTTCGTTGCGAACACGCACGACACGATTCTGTGTTTCTCGAGTCGCGGCAAGATGTACTGGCTCAAAGTGTACCAGGTGCCGCAGGCGAGCCGCGGTTCGCGCGGCAAGCCGATCGTCAACCTGCTGCCCCTCGAGGAGGGCGAGCGCATCAACGCGGTGCTGCCGATCAAGGAATACGCCGAAGAGCACTTCGTGTTCATGTCGACCTCGGGGGGTACGGTCAAGAAGACTCCGCTCAGCCAGTTCTCCCGTCCGCGCGCGAGCGGCATCATCGCGATCGACCTTCGTGGCAACGACAAGCTTGTGGACGTCGCCATCACCGATGGCGACGCCGAGATTCTGCTCGTTGCGAGCCATGGCAAGGCGATCCGATTCAGGGAGTCGGACGTTCGACCGATGGGCCGTGGTGCGGCCGGCGTGCGTGGGATCAAGTTGCCCGAAGGTCACGAGGTCATCGGCCTGACGATCATTCGGGAAGGACTGATCCTGACGGCGACCGAGAACGGATACGGCAAGCGGACGCCGGTCGAGGACTTCCCGATCCAGGGTCGCGGCGGCCAGGGCGTCATTGCCATCCAGACGACCGATCGTAACGGCGATACTGTCGGTGCTATCCAGGTCGCCGAGGACGATGAGATCATGTTGATCAGCTCGAACGGCACGCTGGTTCGCACGGGTGTCGAGGACATATCGGTGATGGGCCGGAACACCCAGGGCGTGACGCTGATCCGCGTCGAGAGCGGCCAGCGGCTGGTGGGGTTAGCACGTATTGAATCGATCGAAGGCGACGACGAATAATTACCGGTGCAAGTAATGCATTCTGGGCGCCGAATCGTAACAATACGCCCCCTGAAATCACTCGACTCCAACCGCAACAGGAATCCCAGCGTCATGTCGCGCGTCCATAATTTCAGTGCCGGTCCCGCCGCGCTGCCTCTCGAGGTGCTCGAGACTATCCGCAACGACATCCCGGACTGGCTCGGAACGGGCATGTCCGTCATGGAAGTCAGCCATCGCGGCAAGGATTTCGTCGAACTCGCCGCACGTGCGGAGCAGAACGTTCGTGAGCTGATGGCAATACCTGACGATTACAGCGTCCTGTTCACGCAGGGCGGGGCGACCATGCAGATGGCGATGGCGCCTCTGAACCTGACGGCGCCCGGGGATACGGTCGACTATGTCATCACGGGAAGCTGGGGCAGGAAAGCCGTGGGCGAGGCGAAGAAGTTCTGCGACGTCAATGTCGCCGCCGATGCATCCGACCGGAACTTCACGTATATCCCGGAAGAAGCCACCTGGTCTCGCAGCGACGATGCCGCCTACCTGCATATCACGCCCAACGAGACAATTGCGGGCGTCGAATTCAACTTCGTGCCGGCCGGCAGCGTACCGATCGTCGCAGACATGTCGAGCAATATTCTCTCTCGTCCGATCGACGTGAAGGACTATGGCGTCATTTACGCCGGCGCGCAAAAGAACATCGGACCGGCGGGCATCACGCTCGTTGTCGTGCGCAATGACCTTCTCGAGCGGGCCCGACCGGACAATGCCCACCTGATGACCTGGAAGTCATATGCCGAATCGGACTCGATGACCAACACGCCACCGACCTTTGCCTGGTACGTGGCGGATCTCGTGTTCCGGTGGCTCAAGGACATGGGCGGGGTCGAGGCGATTGCGAATGTCAACGAGCGCAAGGCGGCGAAGCTCTACGGCGCGATCGACGCCTCGGTTTTCTACTCGAACCCGGTCGCGCCGGAATGCCGCTCGCGCATGAACGTGCCGTTCATACTCGCGGACGATTCGCTTGACGGCAGATTCCTCGAGGAGTCGGCAGCGGCAGGCCTCGCGAATCTCAAGGGACACCGCTCGGTCGGGGGTATGCGTGCCTCGATATACAACGCGGTGAGTGAGGATGCCGTCGATACGCTGATCGACTTCATGACCGAATTCGAACGGGTCAACGGGTAGCACCTGTTGACTCACATGTGACAGGCCACGCCATGTTCAAGATTCTCACGCTCAACAACATCGCCGTCGAAGGACTGCGGCACCTTCCCCGCGAACGCTACGAAGTCGCGTCCGAGATCGCGCACCCCGATGCGATCCTCGTTCGGTCGTACAACATGCACGACATGGAGATTCCCGACACGGTTGCTGCCGTCGGGCGGGCCGGTGCAGGCACCAACAACATTCCCTGCGACGCGCTCGCGCACAGGGGTGTGCCCGTCTTCAACGCGCCCGGTGCGAATGCGAACGCGGTCAAGGAACTCGCGATCGCGGGCTTGCTGCTCGGCGCGAGGAACATCTGCGACGCGAGGGAGTACGTCAAAGGCATGACCGAAAAGGCCGAGGCTCTCAAGAAAGCCGTCGAGTCGGGCAAGAAGCAGTTCGCCGGCTTCGAACTGCCGGGCAGGACGCTGGGTGTTATCGGCCTGGGAGCGATCGGCGTGAATGTCGCCAATTCGGCGCTCGACCTCGGAATGAAAGTCGTCGGGTACGACCCGGCCATCACGGTGCGCAATGCCTGGCAGTTGTCGTCCGGTGTGGAGCAGGAGGAGACCCTGGACCAGCTCTTCATGCATGCGGACTTCGTAACCTGTCACGTCCCGTTGATCGATGCGACGCGCAAACTGGTCAACGCGGATCGCCTTGCCCTGATGAACAACGGCGGCGTGTTGATCAATTTTGCGCGCGGTGGTGTTGTCGATGACACGGCGGCGATCGCAGCCCTCGAGAGCGGCAAGCTTCACGCTTACGTCACCGATTTTCCGACCCCAGAGCTCATTGCGCACCCGAAGGTTGTCGCGCTGCCGCATCTCGGCGCCTCGACCGGCGAGGCCGAGGAGAACTGCGCGATCATGGTTGCCGAGAACGTCAAGGACTATCTCGAGAACGGCAACGTGCGTTTCGCCGTGAATTTTCCCGAGGCGCGTCTCGCACGCCTCGATGCGTGGCGCATCACGATCGCCAATGCCAACGTGCCCAACAT
>JANQGP010000398.1 GCA_028277265.1 Woeseiaceae bacterium
TCCGATCGACCGGCCGTACTCACGTGCCTTGTCGAGGAACACCGCCAGGTGCTCCAGCTCACGCTTCGTATTCGTGTTCTGCAGACAGGCGTATCCCTCGCGACCGCCCCAGAACACGTAGTTCTGACCGCCAAGCTCGACTGTTGCATCCAGGGCAGCTTTGACCTGCGATGCCGCGTAGGCAACGACGTTGAAATCGGGGTTCGTGGACGCGCCATTCATGTAGCGGGGATTGGAGAAGAGATTCGCCGTTCCCCACAGCAACTTCATGCCCGTTTCCTCCTGACGAAGCTTCGCAACGTCGACCATCGTCTGGATGTTCCTGTCGGACTCCGCGACAGACGCTCCCTCCCACGCCATATCGAAGTCGTGGAAACACCAGAACGGGACGTTCAGCTTCGTGAAGAACTCGAACGCCGCATCCATTCGGTCTTTCGCCGCCTGCGCCTTGTCGGAACGTTGAGCCCACGCAGGTTCCCTTGTGCCGGGCCCGAACGGGTCCGCGCCGGTCGCACAGAAACCGTGCCAGTAGCAGACGGCGAAACGAAGATGCTCTTCCATCGTCTTGCCGCCGATCTTTCGCTCACGATCGTAGGCCTTGAAGGCCAGCGGATTGTCGGACTCCGGCCCCTCGTACCGGATCTGATCGATGCCGGGAAAGTAGACCGTGTCACCGGTAAAGACTGTTCGGCTCATTCTTCTCGCCTCTTCTTTTTAGCTGTACAGGGCGGCAACTTTCTCCACCGCTCGTTGATACTCGTTGTAGGTGTCGCTGTAGAAATTGACCGCTGACGATCGAGGCTCGCAGCAACGCGCTTCATCGCGCACGAGATGATCGTCGACCAGTGTTTGCAGGTCGCCGCCCGTTTGATCGAGCATCGAAACCGCCTGAAGCGCTGCGCCGAACGCGGCGCCCTCGCTTTGCTGCAATACCGTTACCGGCGTGTCGCAGACGTCGCTGATGATCTGCCGCCATATGGCGCTGTTCACGCCACCGCCTGTTACCACGATCTCGTTTGCGCGAATGCCCAGTTCGGCGAGTTCTTCGATGCCGAATCTCAACGCGAACGTAGCCCCTTCCACCGCGGAACGCAGGATGTTCTCGGGTTGTGTGTTGCGGCTGTCGAGTCCGAGTACGCAGCCTTTGGCATTCGGCAGATTCGGCGTACGCTCACCGTTGAAAAAGGGCACCGTAATCACACCATTGGCGCCACGCGGTGCGCCGGCGACCTTTGCCTCGAAGCTCGCGATATCCGTATCGAGCAGGTCACGCATCAATTCGGTGCTGACGGTGCAATTCATAGTGCAGAGGAGCGGCAGCCAGCCCCCTGTCGATGAACAAAAGGCGGCGATATTGCCCTTCGTGTCGACAATCGGGCTATCCGAGTAGGCATAGACCGTTCCCGACGTACCCAGACTCATGGAAACGACTCCGGGGGAGACGTTGCCGGTACCGATTGCCCCCATCATGTTGTCGCCGCCGCCGATGGATACCGGGATTCCCGAGGGCAATCCGAGGTCTTCGGCAATCGCCGGCAGCAGGGTGCCGATAGCGTCGTTGCTGATCGCTACATCCGGCAGGCATTCGCGGAGGTCCCGCTCCGGGTCGATCGCGCCGAGCATCTTGCCGGACCAGTCGCGCGTCCGCACGTCCAGGAACCCGGTGCCCGACGCATCGCCCGCCTCCATGCGCCGCTCACCGGTCATGTAGAAATTCAGGTAGTCGTGCGGCAGGAGAATACAGTCCATCTGATCGTACTGGCCCGGATGCTTGTCGCGGAACCATCGGACTTTCGACGCGGTGTACCCCGGCAGGATAAGATTGCCGACTTCCTCCAGGCACGCAGCCGCGCCTCCGAAGTCGCTCATGATTGCCTCGCACTCTGCCTCGGTCGACGTGTCACACCAGAGTTTCACCGGTGCCAGCACTGCACCGCTCTTGTCGATGGGGACGAAACCGTGCTGTTGGCCGGACACGCCGATCGCGACAATCGAATTGCGAACGCCGCTGCCTACCTGATTCAGCGCCTGCTTGAGCGCATGTGTCCACCACTGGGCTTGCTGTTCGGCAACCCCTTCGTCGGTCTGATACAGATCCAGCGGCGCATTCTCGACCGCCACGGTTTCGCGCGCCTCGAAGTCGTAGCAGACGACTTTGACGTTCTGTGTACCCAGATCTATTCCAAGAACCGTTGACATACAGGAGCCGTTCCCGACAGCAAGAATTGAAAACGTTTACATTCTAGAGCAGATGGGACGCCGTTCGCAATCGCGAGTTTTCGGCAAGAGACAATCCTTATAAATATCAAAGAGTTCAGGAGCTGAACGCGTAGACCGTGCGCTGCCGATAGCGCTGCCCGGCCGCCAGACGCGCGGATGGGAAGCCGGGTTTGTTGGGTGCGTCGGGGAATCCCTGGGCTTCCAGGCAAAGCCCCTGGCGGCTCGTGAACGGCGCGGCCAGGTTGTCGCCGGAGTAAACCTGCAGCCCGGGCTGTGTCGTAAAGAGATCCAGCTGGAGGTTGTTCGCGGGATTCCTGAGCGTTGCCGCCCGCTGCAGTTCGTCTCTTCGGTTGTTCAACGCGAAGTTGTGGTCGAAAGCCCTGTCGCCGATACGTGCCGGCGTACGGAGGTCGAATGGACTTCCGGCCACGGGCCGTACCTCGCCCGTCGGTAGATTGCTGTGGTCAACCGGCGTGTATGCATCCGACCTGACGCTGATCTCGAGGTCCTCGATGCGTCCGCCGAGATTGAAATAGGCGTGGTTCGTCAGGTTGACGACGGTGTTTTTGTCCGTAGCAACGTGAAAGTCGATCGAGAGACCGAGGTCGTTGACTATCTCATAGATAACGACAATCTCCCGGCGCCCGGGAAACCCGCCGGCTCCGTCCGGGAGGACGGTGCGGCATGTCGCCCGGGCATCGTTGCCGTCGAGCTGCAAGTCGAAACACTGCCGGTGGAGCCCCGTTTCGCCGCTGTGCAGGCAATGCCCGGTGACGGATTCGTTCCTTGACAGCAGGTATTCGCGGTTGTCCAGCGCGAATCGTCCATGTCCGATTCGGTTGGCATAAGGGCCTATCGTCGAGCCCATGAAATAGCGGTCTTCAAGATAATCCCGAAGTCGGGGATAGGAGAGAATCGCATCGACCGGGCCATCGCCGGTCGGCACCCTGATGGATGCGATGGCGGCGCCGAGGCTCAGGAGTTTGACGTTCAGTCCACCCGGAGTCCTTATCGTCGCCGTTTCCGGCTCGCCGCTTTCGTGACGGCCAATGACCAAAGCTCTGCACCTGCCCTTCGATTGATTGCGTTATTGTAAACGTTTACAATCGTGCTTTCATCCCGGATGCGAGCTACCGTTGACTGACGTTCTCAACCATACTGGTTCCCGACGAGAAGCTCCCCAAGCCGAGGACATGCCAAACGTATCCATCAAAGAAGTCGCGCGGCTCGCAGACGTATCGATCGCGACGGTCTCGAGAAGCATCAACAACCCGGAGCAGGTCACCGAGAAGACACGGCTCAAGGTCCAGGATGCGATTGCGAAGACCGGGTACTCACCGAACAAGCTGGCTCAGAACTTTCGTCGGGGTCGAACGAACATGGTCATGGTCGTGCTCCCTTCGGTCGGCGACCCGTTCTTCACGGCCGTGATGAAGGGCATCCGGGCCGCCGCCAGGAACAAGGGATATTCGGTCGTTATCGAGGAGACACAACTCAATACGCTGACTGCCGACGAGATCGGCGCGATGCTCGTTTCGAACCAGACGGACGGCATTATCCTGCTGGCCAGCGTGTCTCCCTTCGGTACGGAAATTTCTTCCGCCAAGAGCCACCGCCAACTGCCGATCGTCATCGGCTGCGAAACCATTTCGCCCGAATTGGCCGATTTCCCAAGCGTACACATCGACAATATTGCTGCGGCGAAGGAGGCAACCAATTACCTCATTTCGCAAGGCCACAAACGCATTGCGATGATCTACGGGCAAGAGTCTTCTCTACTCACGAAAGACCGGGAACTCGGTTACCGCGCCGCAATGAAGCAGGCGAAGCTGCCGATTGCCGATGGGTGGGTCGTTGAAGGCGAACTTACTATCGCGGGCGCGCGCAAAGCCACGCGCAACCTGATGAGCCACAACGATCGCCCGACGGCGATATTCTGCGCGAACGACGAAATGGCAATCGGCTGCCTTCACGAAGTGAAATCGGCGGGCTTGAGCGTACCCGAAGACGTATCCGTTATCGGGTTCGACGACATACGTTATGCCGAAGTCACGGATCCCCCTCTGACGACGATCAGCCAGCCCGCCGAGGAAATCGGAGAGCGCGTCATGTACCGGCTTTGCCGACGCATCGATGCAGGCAACGGCACGAGCAGCGCGCCGGAGATCGTGCCGCACAAGCTGGTGATCAGACAGTCGGTCGCGAAACCGGCGAACTAGCAGCCTGTTGAAACAGTACCTGGAGGCTCAGCCTTCGTACCTGAAGAAGTCGAAGTCGGCGTGCTTGCGCCGGCCTGTCAGGTCATTGCAGCTCATGCCGACGAAAGCGCCCGTGAATTGCTCGCCCCCTTCGATGCCGGCTTCGTCCGACAGCAGGCTCTGATCGAGCGTGACCGGGATTTCTTTCCAGTTCTCACCATCGTCGGACCAGGCAAACACGAGCCGCGCGTGGTCTGCCGATGCGCGTAGCCATATCAACCGGCCTTCAGGCAGGCGGACTCGTCGGTCCTGAATCGGAAAGGTCACCGTGGACGTCAGGTCTGCCTCACAACTCATGATTCCGAGATGTTTGCCGATCTCGTCGTCCGTCGAAATGTACAGGTAGTGAAACTTGCAGGAATTGTAGTAGCAGATCAGACCCGCCATTTGCTGAAAACTGTCCGGTTCGAAGTCGACGGCGGTGCTCGCCTCGAAGACAAAGTCCGTCTGCCGCCGGGCGATCAGCGCCTGATGATACAGGCTTCCCGGCGACTCCATGCCGTACAGGCGCAGCCTCCCCGGTCTGTCACGAAGGCTGAGAAAACTCTCCGGATAAGGCGTGCGCAGCCACTGGTACACGCCGTCGAGCTCATCCGATTCGAAGTCGTCATGTCGAGTCACGACAACGGGCTCGGCCGCAGGCAGCGCCGGCGCTTCTATCGCCAGTTCGGGCAGGTGCCCGCCGTCTTGCAAACGGAACCAGGCGTCGGCTGTTTTCTTCAGGCGCTGAATCGCGGTTTCACGTCCCAGGGGACACCGGCGTGTCCCGTCCAGCGGCCGGCCGCAGAGGTGCACGAGGACAAACTCGCCGTCCGCAACCTCGACGAAGTCGGCATGTCCGTTGCGTTGCAGCGGCCAGCCCGGATCGTCCCTGGCGGTGACGACCGGCCCGGAAGGATCTGCCTCGTAGGGGCCCTCGACGGACCTGGAGCGAGCCATCGTGACCGCGTGACCGTATCCGGTGCCACCTTCCGCGGTCATCAGGTAATAAAAGTCGTCGTACTTGTAGAGATGCGGCCCCTCGGTGAAGCCCAGTTCCGTTCCGCGAAAGATGTGTTTCGGCCTGCCCAGCAGTTCGCGTGCTTCGGCGCAGTACTCCTGCAACACGATCCCGTTGAAGAACGTCCGGTCCGGCCGATGATCCCAGACCATGTTGGTGTACCACTTGCGGCCATCGTCATCGTGGAACAACGAAGGATCGAAGCCACTGGAATTGAGATACGTCGGTTCAGACCATTGTCCGTCGATCGCGGCGCAGGTCGTAAGGTAGTTGTGCGTATCCTTGAAGTTGCCGTCGAAACGTCGCACATCGGTATAGCAGAGCCAGAACAGACCGTCCGCATGGCTGAGGCACGGCGCCCAGATGCCGCAAGAATCGGGCTCGCCGCGCATGTCCAGCATGCTCGGCCTGTTCAGCGGACGAGCGACCAGGCGCCAGTTTTCAAGATCCGTGGAATGATAGATTCGGATGCCGGGAAACCACTCGAAGGTCGACACGGCGATGTAGTAGTCCGAACCCACCCGACAGATGGACGGGTCCGGATTGAATCCGCGCAGAATCGGATTCCTGATCTTACGGCGCGACGTCAATGCGCACCTCCCTGCCATTGGCATTCTTTGCCGCGCTCAACGTCGCGAACGCCTTGCCGCTATCTTTGATCGTGCGTTCCTGGGTGTCGAACTCCACGTGCACGAGTCCGAAGCGCTTCGAGTAGCCTTCGGCCCATTCGAAGTTGTCCAGCAGCGTCCAGCAGATGTAGCCGCGAACGTCGATGCCGGACTCGATCATGTCGGCAATGACCTGCAGATGACTCTGAATGTATCGAATGCGGTCAGGATCGTGCACCTGATCGCCAATGCGCTTGTCTCTGAACGCGGCGCCATTCTCCGAAATATAGATGGGTGGCAAATCGTATTCCCGCTGCAGAATCGAGCAGACTTCCCGCAGCCCGTCAGGATAGATCTCCCAACCCATATCCGTCAGGGGATAGCCGTTACCGGCCACGAGTTTTGGAACGCCATTGTCACCGCGCCTCACGAGATTTCGGGTGTAATAGTTCCAGCCGAGATAGTCGACTCGCTCTGAAATGACGCTCAGGTCGCCTGGACGGACATGCTCGGCAACCTGCGGTGCAAACCCTCGCGGGTACTCGCCGTTGAATACCGGGCCCGCATAGCGATGGATTTGCTCCGACTCGAAAAGCCGCGCGGCTTCGATATCGGATTTCGAATCGGAAAGAGGATACGCGGGACCACCGTTCAGGACGATACCGAGCTCGGCCTGCGGTGCGTGAACCCGCAATGCCCGCATGGCCAGTCCGTGAGCCAACAACAGATGATGTGTCGCAGCAATCGCTGCCGATTCGTTCTGCAGGCCCGGGGCATGCGTACCTGACCGGTGACCGAAATGGACGATGCACCATGGCTCGTTGATCGTCGTGTAAAAGTCGACACTCGCACCGAGCCCGACGGCAACTGCCGTCGCAAACTCCGCAAACCGAAAAGCCGTCGTGCGATTCTGCCAGCCCCCGCAAGCTTGCAGGTAAACAGGTAGGTCCCAGTGGTGCAACGTGACCAATGGCCGTATTCCGTGACGGCGCAATTCCCGGACGAGCCGTCTGTAGAACGCCAGCCCTTTCTCGTTGATGGCTCCGGATTCGTCAGGGAGAATGCGCGACCAGCTGATCGAGAATCTGTAGGCGTCGACGTTCAGTTCGACGAGCAGCGCAATATCGTCTTTCCAGCGATGGTAATGGTCGCAGGCTACCTCACCGGTCGAACCGTCGGTGATGCTTCCAGGCTCGCGGCTGAACGTGTCCCACACAGAATCCGTGCGCCCGTCAGCAAGCGCGGCGCCTTCGATCTGGTAGGCCGAGGTGCCGACTCCGAACACGAACTCGCCCGACATGAGGGGTAGCAGCGCATCGACGTCGAAGGACGGGGGCTCTTTCACAAATTGCATCCGGTACGTTCAGGCGGGTCGACAGGGCGACTTGAAGAGTATATTGTAAACGTTTACAGTGACAAGTGGAACCCGGGATGCAATCCGGTAACCGCCTGATAATCTGAGAGATACATTGACATGAGCCATCGACGGAAACGGGCCGCGACAGCGATTGCGGCGGCGCTGGTCTTTGCGGCCGGGTGCAGCCCGGACGACGCGCCGGATTCCTCCGACGTCGTCGCCGGCCAGCGGCAGACGACCGGGAAACTGCTGATCGTCGGGCAGGATCTCGGCGCCGTTCGCGGCTACATGAGCAGCAATTGCTGCCCGAAGCCCGACGGGCTTACCGCCTACCTCGACTTCTACGACCTTCTCAAACCAGGGGATTTTGGCGGCCTGGGCATCGATGCCGCGGGTGACCAGCTCGATTTCGAGCTTTCCTGGGGTGCCGGACCCAATAGCGCATTCCTTACGGCGACCGCTTTCGGGGTCAGCGACATCGCCATCGGACTGTCCATTACGGAGAACGAACATCCCGGAGGGCTGCAGAGAATCGTCGACGGCAAGCACGACGGCGAGATCAGACAACTGGCGAAGTTCGCCGCAGTGGTTGAGGGACGAGTCTATCTTCGCATCGGCTACGAGTTTGATGGTGCCTGGAACCACGGCTACTGGAATCCGGATCTCTACATCGGCGCTTACCGGCGGATAGTCGATGTGCTACGCGAACAAGGCGCTGACAACGTTGAGTATGTGCTCCAGGCAAGCGCCGCTGGTGTCGACGAGATTATCGACGGCGGGCATGAGGACATTTCAAAGTGGTACCCAGGAGATGAGTATGTCGATTGGCTGGGGCTCTCATGGTTCATGAATCCGGACGAGCGGTCGATCGTTCCGCAGGCGAACTTCACGCCGTTGTCACCCGGGGAACTGTCTGACGAAGTCCTGCAACTTGCCCGCGAGAAAGGCAAACCCGTGATGATCGCGGAAGCATCGCCGCAGGCGATGGATCTGCGCGAGAACTTCACTGCGAACCACAGTCCGTTGTGGGACGGCGAACCGGCAACGAATCGGCAGGCGATGTCGAACGAGGAAATCTGGGATTACTGGTTTGCGCCTCTGTTTGCGTACATGGCGGACAACCGCGACGTGATCGATGCTCTCGCCTACATCAACGTTGACTGGGACTCACAACCGATGTGGGGACCGCCGTACGAGAACGGATTCTGGGGCGACAGCCGCCTCGAAACCAACCCTGAACTTGCCAGGCGCTTCAATGAGGCCGTCACGGCCTGGAAATCGCAGCAATGACCAGGACGGATCGCCGGGCACTTGTCTACGCATCAATCATCGCGCTTGGCGGATTCCTGTTCGGCTTTGATGCAGTAGTTATTTCCGGCGTGATGCCCTTCATTACTCCCGAGTTCGGTCTGAACGAATGGTGGGTCGGCGCGATTGTCAGCGCTCCGAGCCTGGCGGCGATTGCGGCCGCACTGACCGTCGGGCCGATTGCCGACTACGTCGGTCGCAAGAGAGTAATGATCACTCTCGCGCTGCTTTATACCATCTCAGCCGTTGCATCCGCCTTGGCTCCCGATGCTACGACCTTGTTCGTTGCGCGGCTCATCGGCGGCCTGGCGTTCGGAACGCTGATGCTCGCACCCATCTATATCGCCGAGATCGCGCCTGCGCATCTCCGTGGTCGCATGGTGTCCGTGAACCAGTTCAATATCGTGATCGGCTTCTCGGCGGCCTACTTCGCCAACTACTACATTTTGCAATTGAGCCAGTCGGGATCTGACCTGGCGATCAACCTTGGCATCGATCAGTTCGCCTGGCGCTGGATGCTCGGTCTCGAGGCCCTGCCCGCCGCTTTGTACTTCTTTTTCATGATGCTCGTTCCCGAGAGTCCGCGGTGGCTCGTCCTGGAAG
>JANQGP010000472.1 GCA_028277265.1 Woeseiaceae bacterium
TACTTCGACGGACTCGATCTGATTGAGAACCGCGTTGTTTAACTCGCGGAACGGAATGCCATCAATATAGACAGCCGCCCGATTCACGATGAACGGATTCGATTCCACGCCCCTGACGGTGATGAAGATGCTGCCCTGCTGCCCGAACTCGTTGAACTGCACATTCGGTACCAGGTCGTCGATGCGGCGAAACTCGCGCAGGCGTGCCTCGTCGATTGCCGCGGCATCGATTACCGTTACAGAAAGATCTGAGTCGATCAATGCGGTGTCCCGCTTCGACCCCGTGACCACAATGTTCTCTATTTCCTCGACGTCGGCGGATGCCTCGTCCGGGTCCTCGGCGAACACCGCTGGTGAGAGCAAAGCCGTGCACGAGAGCAACGTCGTCAGACGATTTGCGCCGTTGGCTCTACGATTTCTCATTGCGAGACTCCTGAATCCGGCGCGATAGGCAATTTGCCGCGTACCCGCACCATTCATTAATGTTATAACGTAACGCTGTTGCTGCATGCGGTGGCTCGCGCAGGCACACACCTCGCTCGCAAGCAGCGCCGTGAAGCAAGCGTTGAGTTTGGGCAATGCCGGGAGGTACGCAACTCCGTTTCCGGCAATTGATCCAGTTTCCGAAAGAGATCCGGAGGGTCGATATTGAAAAACGCCGACAATGCCGAATTGCTGGAAGCGCTCAGCGCGGCAGCACCCAGCCCCTCGATACTCACGAATACCGATCAATCCGTGCTTTTGACTCGAGCGTTCTTCCCTGCGACGCAAGATCTCGTCGTCCCAGGCGTCCACCTCAAAATGGCAATGTGTACGTCCGGTGGCGGCACGCTGCGATATCGCTCGGCATCCCGCAATGTTAACTTTCGTTGGCGACAAGGTGGCATTTTCTTCACGTTGCCTCACGAACAAGCGGAATTCGATTCACCGGACGTCGGGATTCTGGGACTCGCCGTGAATCTAGACGGGTTCTCGTCCCGACTAACGCCTGACCGGCTGCAGGACGCCATTGCCTCTCGTTCGGGGGACAGGGTCATTCAGTCAGTGTTGAAGACGCTTTGGACGGCTGCGGAACTTCACGGCGGTGCGAGCGCCTTCATCGATGCTGGTGTAAATCTCATTCTGGAGCGGCTAGACTCGCAGGATTCCAGACATCTTGGTGAGCGGGTCGAAGCGAAGCTCAGCCGAAGACAAATGGGAACGATAAGGGACTATCTCGAGAGTCGGTTGCCCGGCGATCTACGGGTTGGGGAGTTGGCCGATCTGGTCGGTATGGACGAAGGGCGTTTTTGTCGCTCGATCAAAGCGACAACGGGGTATGCGCCCTATGCGTATATTACCGCGTGCAGAATGGAACGCGCCAAGTCTCTTCTCGCGACCGGCAGCAGTGTGACAGACACGGCGATCGTTGTTGGATACGCGAATCCCAGCAAATTCGCTGCAGCCTTCAAGCGAATTGTAGGTTGCACACCGTCTGATTGGCGGCGGCGTTCATAATGCTGCTCGACGAAGCTGAGTGAGGCCACGTCCGATTCCGGAGATTTGTGATGACGTACTCTGCGATGATTTCGCGAAAGGCATCCCATCGTAGCTTTTCGCTTTGCACGGGAGCTATCGCACTGGCGGCTTTCTGCACGATTGTCTCGGGATGTGCCGGCCCAACCTCCATAGCTTTGGCTGCGATAAGAAATGACGTGGAGCGAATCGATTCGTTAGTTGAGAAGGGACGTGACGCGAACAAACCGGAGCCGGGCGGAAGTTATCCAATCGAATTTGCGACCATACTGGGCAATGTCGAGGCAACGAAAGCGTTGCTCGACCACGGCGTAGACGTCAATTTTCGAAACCCGCAGGGCCGAACACCGTTGTTCCATATTGCCCGGAAAGGGGAGTTCGAGCACCCGGCAAATAAGGGTAAGCGCAAAGCGATGGCAGAGTTCCTGCTCGCCAACGGCGCTGATCCGGACATCCCAGACTATTTCGGCATGACGCCGTTCCTGGTTGCCGCCGCCAATGGGAACCGCGAGATGCTGGAGGTACTGCTGGATCATGGCGCAATGACGGGCGGACGCGACAGTTTGGGCAGAAACGGGCGGGATCTCGCTGCCGAATCCGGCCATTCCGGCATCGAGGAAATGCTCGCCGTCCTGGGACTCGAGAGGACCGAGTTTCCGCCGATTGCTGAACCCAAAGACGCAGCACCGCTGCCGGTAGGCGACTGTTTCGATCAACCAAGGAGGCTCATCAAAAGCACGAGTAGATTGTGGTGTGGCATGCCCTACGAAGAGTTCGTCCGCGATACTGGCGTACAATTCGCAATCGGTAAGTACAAGACTCGACACTTGGATTCCGCTGGTCCCGAGGGTAAGCCTGGGTTGGACGAGCCGGATTGCAGTATAGGACCAGGTCCAGAAAACCTGGAACTTGCGGGTTTGCTGCATCGTGGAAGCGGGCGTTCCGGCGACCTTATCGGACATACGGAAACCTACTACGCCGAAGGCAATCGCGTGGC
>JANQGP010000481.1 GCA_028277265.1 Woeseiaceae bacterium
CACCGAGCTGTAGCGTCGTGCCCCCGATTTCGTCGATGTCGATGTCGAAGTACGATCCCTGCACGTACCACTGCGTCGTCAGTGCGAGCTTCTCGGTCGTGTGCCATCGCAGCGCCAACCCGCCAAACGGCACCGTGCTGCGTTGAAAGTCAGGCAGGACATCGCCCTCGCCGAGCACCAGCACGCCGACGAAGCCCGAGTATTCGAGGTCCCGCTGCAGAAATGACGCCTTGCGGTCCAGGTACGCGGCGACACTGAAGTCCGTCGCGCCGCTGCCCGTGAGTTCGGCGGCGTCCCCGGTCGGAAGTTTGACGCCTGCTCTCAGCGTGACGGCCGGCCAGGCATAGGCGGCCGACAAACGCACATCGCCCGGACCCGAGGACGACGTCGACAAGTCGAAGTACGTTGTGCCGTCACGCTCGTAACGCAGTTCGAGCCGGTCGTTCGGCGTCTCGCGCGCCGAGTTGGAAAGCCCCAGCACGCTGTGCCAGTCCTTGATCGCGCCGTCGAGAAATCCACCCGAGTGGCCGACCCAGGGCAGATCGATGCGGAACTCCGCGCGTTCCCCGATGCGCCGGCGAAACGCGAGATTCAGGACCTGGCTCTCGCTGTCGATGACCAACGTCTCGTTCGGCAAGAGTTTGTCGTCCGCGTCGTTGGCGATGTCGTAACTCAGGCTGAAATCACTGCCGATGGCTGCTGTCTGGAACGTCGGCAGACCGTAGACCTGCAGGAAGGGATTGTGATTGCGCAGAGGGATGGCATCGGATGACAGGTCATCCGCTGCCGCCGCTGTCACGCCGAGGCCGGCGAACGCGAGGAACAATAGGCACGGGCGCATCGACGCAGTGTCGCGCACGAAGATGACAGCTTGTATAGCCGGTTGTACCTAGTGTCCTGTTGCCAGGTATCGGCAGGCTGAAGGAACTCAGGTGTTCGCGCCGCCGTTGCCCTGCAGCCGCGTGATCAGCGAGCGGAGGAAGACCTTGTTGAAACGCAGCTGGCAGGCGGACGAGACTTGTTCCATGAGCGTCGAGCTGACACGCAGGATCGTAACCTGGCCATCGGCCGCGATCGACGCCTGGCGTTTTGCGCCGCGCACGTAGCTCGTCTCGCCGAAGCAATCGCCGCTCGCCAGCGCTCCGATCTTGGAACCGTTCGACTGCACTTCGACCGTGCCCGAAACGATGATGTAAAAGCGGTCGTCGACTTCGCCCTCGCGGACGATGTCTTCGCCGTCCTTGTACTCGTGCCAGTCGGAGGCGCGCAGGACTTCCCAGATTTCCGCGTGCGAGAACTCGTGGAAGAAATGCAGGGTGCGCAGCAGATCGAAGTGTTCCTGGTTGTCCAGGCTGTCGTACTTCTGCCGCAGATCCTTGTAGACCCGTGTCAGTTCGGCCGCCATGGCGTTGCCGGTCGTGAGCCGCTTGTTCGGCTCCTTCTGCATCGTCGTCATGACGACGTGCTCGAGTTCCTCGGGCAGATCGTCGCGATAGGTGTGAATCGGCGGCGGTGTCGCGTACACGATCTGGTGGAGCAGCTTGGACAGATTGTCGGCGCGGAACGGACGGAAGCCGGTGAGCAGCTCGTACATGACCGCACCGAGAGAATAAAGGTCCGAGCGCGGTGTCAGCTCTTCGGACTGCACCTGCTCAGGCGACATGTAACTCGGCGAGCCCGCGATGCCCTCGATGCGCGAAACGTCCGAGTCGCTGACGATAGCAATGCCGAAATCGATGATGCGGACGTCGTTGTCGATAGTGAGCATCACGTTCGACGGCTTTATATCGCGATGGATG
>JANQGP010000032.1 GCA_028277265.1 Woeseiaceae bacterium
CGACCATGATCGTGCCAGGTGTGTTATTCACTTGAGAATCTACCTCAAATCGCTCGTCTAACACCTTGTTTCGTGAATCTCGTTCGACCCGAAATGACGATATATGGTCTGAATCAAGTCACATGAAGCGTCAATACGCTGACACTCACCATAGTAGTCGGTCCAGACCATATCATGTACCCCTAAATGCATTTTTTTCTGTATTTGGGCTCAGTGTAACTTACTTGGGGAGTTTCTCAATTTCTACCCTGTCCGGCCGATCTATCCGGGCATGAGTACGATTTCCCGACTGGTCGGCGCCCTGTCGAAAGATGCGCGCAACGACGACACACGGCCGACCGGCGACGAGGCGAATCTCGACGGCGCTCTCGATACGGTCAGCAACATGTTGCATGTCATGGGCTCGGAGTCTTTCGCCATCGACGACGAGATCGATACGATCGATTTTCAGGCACTTTGCGCCGCATTTGCGCGCCACGTCGCGAACGGCTCCCCGGTACCTGCCTGGGACGTCCCGCAGGATCCCGACGGCCGCCGTGCGTGGAACCGCGTACGACGGTTCTTTGCGGATCGGCGCAAGGCCGAGACCCGTTTCGTCGCGGAGCGACTGCGCGATTATCGCGACATCGTCGATGAACTCGTTTCCGGGCTGCGCAATGTCGTGCAACGCGACAGGAGGACCGAAGACACCATCTGCCAGCGGCTCGAATTCGTGCAACTGGCCGTGGACGCCGGTGACGTAACACGGATCCGCGACGCCCTCGCCGAAACGGTGCAGGAGGTCGAAGAGACGTTTGCCGATCAGAAACGCGACTACGAGAAACGCCTGACGGAACTCAACGATCGAATGGCCAGCCTTCGCCAGGACCTCGTGGACGCCCGCGAAGAGATGCAGCGTGACTCGCTGACTGACGCCTTCAATCGCGGCGCCTTCGACCAGGCTATCCAGCGAAACCTCAACATGCACCACGTCCTGCAACAGCCCGTCACGCTGTTGCTGATCGACGTCGACCATTTCAAGAACGTCAACGACCGGTTCGGCCACGCGGCCGGTGACGAGGTATTGCGCAAGCTCGGCGACTGCCTGGCGCGGTCATTCATCCGCAAAAGCGACTTCGTCGCGCGCTACGGGGGCGACGAATTCGCGGTTATCCTGCCGGACACCCGCGCAGTGCACGCGGGCAAGCTGATCGACGGCTTCCTGCGCCGCGCCAAGGCGATTCGCCTGGACTCCGGGGCGGACGATGCGCTGGTCACCTGTTCGGTCGGCTATACGGAGCTGCAGGACGAGGACACGGTCGAGGCGCTGATGGTGCGCGCCGACAAGGCACTCTACAAGGCCAAGTCCGCCGGTCGAAATCGCGCCGAATTCGTCGCTCGGGATGACCTGGAGGCCTAAAGCGGTGGGCTTTTCGGCCGATATCCAGATAGACACAACCGTCTAATCCCATTGTACGGAGGGACACACTTTGGATCTGGCGACTCTCATCGGCCTCATCGGCGCGTTCGGTATCGTCATGACGTCGATCATGCTCGGTGGCTCAGCGGGCACGTTCGTCAATACTCCCTCACTGCTCGTCGTACTGGGCGGCACCGTCCTCGTGACGATGATGAAATTCAGCCTGGGCAAGTTTCTGGGCGCCGCGGGCATTGCCGTAAAGGCGTTTCTCTACAAACCGTCCAACCCCGAAGATCTGATCACGGAATCCGTGGAACTCGCCAAGGCGGCTCGCCAGGGCGGTCTGCTCGCGCTGGAAGACAAGGAAATCAGCGACGACTTCATGAAGACCGGCCTCGGCCTGCTCATTGACGGGCACCCGGCCGACACCGTTAAGGCGATGCTGCAAAAGGACCTGAACCAGACGCTCAAGCGCCACAACGACGGCCAGGACATCTTCAAGGCGATCGGTGACGTCGGTCCGGCGATGGGCATGATCGGCACACTGATCGGTCTCGTGCAGATGTTGTCCAACATGGACGACCCGAAGCAGATCGGACCCGCAATGGCCGTCGCGCTGCTTACGACCCTCTATGGCGCTATCCTCGCGAACATGTTCGCCCTGCCGATCGCGGACAAGCTCGCCGTTCGCAGTGCCGAGGAAAACACGAGCAAGAACCTGATTATCGACGCGCTGCTCGCGATCCAGAGCGGCCAGAACCCGCGCATCATCTCGAGCATGCTCGAGGCCTACCTGCCGCGGTCCAAACGCACCGAGGAGGAAGACCTGGGCTGACCGGTCGTAGTTCGTCATGTCCGAAGCCGTCCAGAAGAAACAAAGCAAAGGTGTCCCGGCCTGGGTCATGACCTTTGCCGACCTGATGACGCTGCTCATGTGCTTCTTCGTCCTGCTGCTCGCCTTTTCGGAGATGGACGTTGCCAAGTTCAAGCAACTGTCCGGCTCGATGAAGGATGCCTTCGGCGTGCAGGCGGAAGTCGAAGTGCGCACGATCCCGAAAGGTACGAGCGTCATCGCCCAGGAGTTCAGTCCCGGCAAGCCTGAACCGACTCCTGTCAACGTCGTTCGTCAGTTCACGATCGATTCGAACCGGAACACACTCGATGCGCTGGATCGCGAGGTGAAGGAGATCGAGGAAACGCGCGAGCATGCACGGCGTCTTCGCCTCGCGCTGAAGGAAGAAATCAACAATGGCTACGTGTCGATCCAGACGGAGGGCATGAAGGTCATCGTTCACATCATGGAGAAAGCGTCGTTCGACTCGGGCGTTGCGGATCTGCGGCCGGACTTCGTGCCCGTACTCGACAAGATCGCGAGCCTGATCGACAGAAACAGCGGCGACATCACGGTTTCCGGCCACACGGATGACGTGCCGATCGCCAACGATCGCTATCGCTCCAACTGGGATTTATCGACATCGCGCGCCGTCTCGGTGGCCCACGAGCTGTTGCAGAAGGCGGACCTGGATCCCGCCAACGTCATGGTGACCGGGCACGCGGACACGCGCCCCAGAGCGCCGAACGACGGCGCGGAAAACAGGGCGAAGAACCGGCGCGTCGACATCAGTATCGTCCGCGGCAAGGAAATCGACAAGATTCGCACGATGAGTCTTACGGCCGCCCGCGGCGAAGCAGAAGCCAGCGAGGACCTCGAACAATGACAGACGATTCGAACAACCGGCGTTCCTTTCGCGTCAGCGAGGACGTCTACATCAAGTACGATATCCTGACGGATGAGGAATTCGCCGAGGGCATGGAGCGGCGCAAGCTGCGGCTCGGCGACAACGACAGTGCGCAGGCCGCCCTCGTGGAGGTCGAGTCACGCCTCAGCGAGGCCATGTTCCTGATGAACGGCGAACAAAGCGCCGTGGGCCGTTGCATCACGCTGCTGAACGACAAGGTGAACATCGCGATCGAACAGCTGCCGGCACTGCGGGAAAACAAGGCGAGCCTTGCAAGGACGCCGCCGCAATGCTGCGACGTCGGTGCCGACGGCATGGTGTTCTCGAGCGAACGCCCGCTGTCCGTCGACGACAAGCTGTACCTGCGCTTCCTGCTGTCGTCCGACAATCGCTACGTCGAGTGCTTTGCACGCGTCGTGCGACTGACGGACCCGCCGGACACACGCGGCAACGGCCTGCCCTACGGCATTGCAGTCGAGTTCAGCAATCTGCCGCCGGCCCAGCGCGAGATCCTCATCCAGCACATGTTCAACCGCGAATCGGAGACCCTGCGGATGCGGCGTCTCGAGCTGGACCGCGCGAACGACGGTTGACGCCGATACCGGCGCAAAAGGCTGCTAGCTCAGCGACTGCTGCATGCTCTGGAGCTTCTCCCGATAAGCCGACATGAGCGCGGGCGCCGCGTTCTTGCCGATCCCGAGCCTCTGGCACGACGCGTCTTCCTCGAACACCTGCTCGAGGCTGGCCTCGTTCCCGTCGAGCAGCAACCTCGCCACCACGATGACGTCGACGAGGTCCGCCGATGCACCGGCATCCTGCTGGACATACGATGACGGGTCGGCCGTATGGATGACGTCGTCGGAAAAACCCCAGGACTCGATGATGCTCTTCGAAATCTGCGGATTCCACTCGTCGTACACGAGCTGAAGCGAGTCGGTATCGCCGAGCAAATCGGGAAAATCCTCGGCCTTGGTCAGGATGTAGAGCTTGCCGATCTCGTGCATCAGTCCGCACAGGAACGCCGTCTCCTGGTTCAGATCGGGCGTTTTTTGCGCGATCGCAAACGCCATGCTCGACATCTTCATGCCGCGCGCCCAGATCTTGCGCTGCTGGTTCGCCGTCTTGTCGTGCTTGTCCGAGTTGTACAACTGTTTCATGGCGAGCGACATCGCGGTGTTGCGCACGACCTCGAAGCCGAGGCGCCCGATCACCGCATCAAGCGTCTCGATCTTCACATTGGCACGGTTGTAGTACGCAGAATTCGCGTAGATGAAGAGCTTGGACACGAGAACCGGGTCGACGCTGACTGCCTGGCTTATCTTGTCGAAATCGCAGTCGTCTCTTTCGAGCATGCTCCGAATCTTGGTGACGACGTCGGGCAGTGACGGCAGCGAAATGTCACCGTTGTCCAGTTCGAGCGCCAGCAGACTGACGAACCGGAAATGGTCATTCTTATCCATGGATTACTGGTTTCCTGGTGCTGTTCCGGCGGACTGCCGGTGCAGCTTCCGCATCAGGCGGGCTTCGCCGATATTGAGCCCGCAGCTGCGCGTCAACTCTTCGACGCTGGCGCCCATGCGCGCCATGCGAATCGCGTTTTCTGTCGGCAAGCTGCGCTCCGCGGCCGGCTGAGCCGGCTCGGCCGGTTTCGGTCGGTGATTGTTGAGTTCGATGACCTTGACCGTGCGCTGCAATTCCCCAAGACGTTGCTCGAGTCGTTGCGTCGCCCTCATTTGTTCGCGTAACTCGGCCTCGCCGCTGCCGGACAACACGTTGCCGGTCGGGCTTTCCCAGAAGTCCTCGATGCGCCTGCAGCGCCGCTCGAAACGGACCAGCGCATGGCACGCCAGCGCGAGCAACATCGCGTTCGCGGCCAGGAGCAGCAGGACAAACACTGCGTCAACGGTAATCATCATACATGCTCGTCAATAATGGGTTTGCGATCATCGTCATCGTATTCCTCGTGTCCCGGCTCGTCCTGAGGCTGTTTCTTGCGTTCGTCTTTCTCGCGGTCTTTCTGAACCGGCCGTGCGGGTTTGACCGGGTAACTCGGTCCGATGCGATTGATTCCTGAAATGAAGTCGGCCATTGGGGTTCTCCGCTGCTACCAGCGCTTCGCTGCCGCCCGCAGGCGCATGACCGCCTGGCCGTGGATCTGGCAGACGCGCGACTCCGAGACATCGAGTACGGCGCCGATTTCCTTGAGGTTGAGATCCTGCTCGTAATACAACGACAGGACGAGCTTCTCCCGTTCGGGCAGCTGGTCGATCGATCCGGCAAGGCGGCTGCGAAACTGCTCGTCATAGAGCTCCTCTTCGGGACGGGGTGCGTCCGACGACGGCGGCTTGCGATACATCATCGGCTCTTCGATCGTCTCCTCGAAACTGAACAGCCGGCTGCTGGCGCTGTCCGCGAGAATCCTGTGGTATTCGTCGAGCGAAATATCCAGGCGCGCGGCTGTCTCCTCGGCTGTCGCGGCGCGGCCTGTTTCGTTCTCTATCTGGCTGATCGCATCGGTGACCTTGCGATACTTGTGGTGCACCGAGCGCGGCGTCCAGTCGTACTTGCGAATGTCGTCGAGCATGGCGCCGCGAATGCGAATACCGGCGTACGTCTCGAAACTCGCACCGCGCGATTCGTCGAAGTTGTTCGATGCTTCCAGGAGGCCGACCATGCCGGCCTGCATCAGGTCGTTGATATCGACGCTGTCAGGCAGGCGTGCGGCCAGGTGGTGCGCGATTCGCTTGACGAGGCCGAGGTGCTCTGTGACGAGGTCTTCGCTCGAGTACCTGTCGCTGGCTGCAACGCTGCTGTAGGTATTCATGCCACCTTACCTCGCATCTCCAGGCCGGCGTTCAGCAGACGTTCGAAGAAAAACTGGATACCGCCGTTTGCACCGGGCACGGGCGCCAGCGAATCGATCGCGCAGGCGACCTCCCGGAAGGCCAGCCCGGCTTTGCTGTTCGGATAAGCGTCGACCACGGCGCGCTGCTCCTGCACGGCCTTGACGAGGTACTCGTCATGCGGAATGTCGCCGATGTGGCGCAGGACAACGTCGAGGAAGTTATCGGCGACCTTGACGAGCTTGCGAAACAATCTGCGTCCGTCATGCCGCTTGCGACTCTGGTTGGTCAGCACGCCGAAGCGCGAGATGCCGTAGTGCTTGCTGAATACCTTGATCAGCGCATAGGCGTCGGTCAGGGACGCAGGCTCATCACAGATGACGACGACGGCATGCTGAGCGGCCTGGACGAAGCGCGCAACCTCGGGAGCGATACCGGCCGCCGTGTCCACAACCAGAATGTCGGGCTGGTTGCCGAGCTCGCCGAAGGCCTGGATGATGCCAGCCTGCGCCGCGGGCGGGAGGTCGGTCATGCTGAAGTTCCCGGATGATGCCGGCACGATTCTTATGTTGCCGGGCCCCTCGAGCAGCGTGTCCTGAAGGTCGGTCTCGCCGTTGACCACGTGCGACAGGTTGAACCGAGGTTGCAGACCCAGCAGCACGTCGACGTTGGCGAGGCTCAGATCCGCATCGAGGAGGCATGTATTGCGACCGGACTTGCCGAGCGCAACCGCGATGTTGGCGGCAACGTTGGTCTTGCCGACACCACCTTTGCCACTGCAGACGGCGATGACTTTGACGGGCTTCTTATCCATGAATTTTCTCAGACCGGTTTCCTGGTTATCACTGTGCATGTGCACTGTTGACCGATGCGTAGTTCTGGGCCATGACGAGATCGTCGATGACCGGCTTGCTCGCCTCCAGGCACTCGACGGATTCGTTGACCAGCCACAGCTTCTTGCGCGCGGCTGCGTGCAGGTCGTCGGGAATGCGTTGACCGTCCGAAAACCATGCGGCAGGCAGGTCGTTGCGGATCAGGGCGC
>JANQGP010000438.1 GCA_028277265.1 Woeseiaceae bacterium
TGAAGGGTTCGAACCTTATTCAACGCTCCGGATAGTTGCTTCACCCGGATTCCCGGTGTCCATACCGCGAGGCTATCGGGGTGGGTTTCGGTCATCGTATGGAATGCGATCTCTTCTCCCGACCGTATGATCCGTTGAGTATCAACGCCTGGGCTATCCGCAGGCAGGATGTTCCAGTCGAAAAGCTCTTGGTAGAAGTCCGTGGGAAAATCCTTTGACCCCGTTACA
This sequence comes from Woeseiaceae bacterium, assembly GCA_028277265.1. GTDB lineage: Bacteria > Pseudomonadota > Gammaproteobacteria > Steroidobacterales > Woeseiaceae > UBA1847. Next base: position 229 of record JANQGP010000438.1, read on the forward strand.
TAGCGCTCCGCCCCGAATTGCTTTGTGGGCGCGGGAAACGTGTGGCGGGACAGGCAAATTCCGATGAGCGCTCCCATGGGGTCGCGCAGAAGGCAGTTGCGCCCAACACCCGGAACCTCGAACGGTGCTTTCTCTACCTTACCCTGGAGATCCTGAGCAAGCACAGCGGCTGTATCGACGTCCGCCACCTCGACGTATGGCACCCAGCCAAACGATTGCCCATGATAATACTCGACGAACCCCGCCCCGGCTTCTTCGCCTGTAAGCGCCAAAATGAAGTCGTTCTCGCCACCTCCCCACGCGAACTCCGTCGCATGCTCGGTTGCGAATTGCCAGCCGGCGACACCCTCGTAGAACGATTTGGAGACGCGGGCGTCACTGGTGAAGAGATCGTGCCAAACGAACCGGCCCATTTTATCTGCATTCATCGCTATTCTTCCTGGAGACGCCCGTTTACTACAGCCGCTCATCCCCTTTGGGTTAGCAGCAGTCGGTGGCCATTATATCGTTTGGGCGATAGCTACCGGCAGCAAAGCGATCGTTGATCTCGATTCAATCTGACACTGTCTGTCAGGTCGGATGCCGACTATCACAGGTAGCCCCATCCCACCCATCGCGATCGACTTGAAAATTCCCAATGAACGTTCCGATCAGATACGATATAACGTAACGATTCTGATTCGGATTACCGTTCCCGTGAAGCAGTTCACCTGCTCCCTGCACCTGTATTAGGAGTCTGTTCAATGCATCGCTTTCTCCGTTTGTTCGGCGGCGTAGCCGTCGCCGCCGCGGCGGCACTATTGCCGATAGATCCGGCGCTCGCGCAGTCGGTCCATGCCGATGAAGTAACCGAGCTCGATGAAATCGTCGTTACGGCCACGCGCGCCGAAAAACCGCTGCTCGAGACCGCTGCTTCGATCACGGTCCAATCGACCACCGAGCTGCGCGAAAAAGGCTTCGTTGTCGGCACCGACGAATTTCGTGGTGTTCCCGGCGTCTTCTTTCGGCGCAACGAAGGTGACAATGAGGAATTTCCGTCCATAGCGATTCGCGGCGTTACCGGGAATCATGGCAACGACACGTTTCTCGCCCTGGTCGACGGCGTACCGTTCGTTGGCCCTGACGAGGAAGTCCTGCTCTATGAAGTTCCCTATGCCGCCATCGATACCATCGAAATCGTCCGCGGCCCGGTTTCGGCGCTTTACGGTCGCGGCGGTATTGCCGGCGCCGTCAACTACCGCACGCGGCCGATCACCTCCGATCGCACGGAGTTTGCGGTAGGTGCCGGCAACGAGGGCTTCATGCGGGTCGATGCGCTGCTGGATCGCAGTTTCGACAACGGTGCAGGCATATCGCTGAGCGCGACCTACGAAGATTTCGAAGGCTGGCGAGAGCAAAGCCAACGCGAACTGACCAGCATATTTCTCAAGGGGACGGTCCCAGTCGGTGATCGTGGCACGCTAAACGGTTACCTGTCCTACTTTGAGCGCAGGGCGGAGATTCCCGGCGCGATTCCCACGCTCGCGGACGGGACGATCGTCGACGTCATCGGCGGCGCAGAGACGTTCCTTGGCTGGCTGCCAACCTACAACGATATCGACGGGTTAATCGGTGCACTGAAGTATGAGCATACGGTCAACGATGCGTTGTCATTGCAATTCACCGGCCAGGCACGTCAGTTCGACTCCGATGCCTCGCTCAACTTCTAAG
>JANQGP010000076.1 GCA_028277265.1 Woeseiaceae bacterium
GGGTAATGGAAATACAACGTGTCCCGGCCGAGAGATGCGGACTGGGTCAGCGCAGGCATCAGGCTGATGCCGTCGATATCCGGTGAGATATCGGTCTCGCCGAGAATCTCGGCGATGGTCGGGAAGAAGTCGTCTGACGTAATGAGCTCATCGTTGACGGTCCCTGCCTCGACTACGCCGGGCCATTTGATGGCCATTGGCACGCGGATACCGCCCTCCCAGATCATCGCCTTGCCGCCACGAAACGGGTCTTGTGCCTGAAGCTCTTCGAACCCGCCGTTGTCCGAGTAGAAGATCACGATCGTACGATCCGTAAGGCCATACTCTTCTATGCGCTCGAGAATCCGGCCGATGCCGTCGTCCATGGTTTCGATCATGGCGCCCATGATCGGATGATTGACGCGGCTTTCGACCCCGGGCTTGGCTTCGTACTTCGCGATCAACTCTGCTTTTTCCAACAGGGGACGATGCACCGTGTGGAAGGTCGAGTACAGGAAGAACGGCTTGTCCTTGTTCGCATCCACGAAGGTGATCGAGCGCTCGGTGATTTCGATCGAGTGATGCGCGTCCGCGTACGGGTCGGCTTCGTACTCCGGCTTGACCGTCGTGAGAATGTCATCAAAGCCCTGTGATTCGGGATCTCCGGGCCGTCCTGGCTGGTAGTTCTTGTCGATATTCAGGTGCCACTTGCCGAAGTGGCCCGTCGCGTAGCCGTGCGACTTGAGCAGTTCAGCCAGCGTAACCTCGTCCAGCGCGAGGCCGGGCACTTCTGCAGGACGGGAAAGACGCGCGTAAGGATACGGACTGCCCGGAATGTAGTCGGTAATCTGCAATCGTGCCGGATTCTTGCCGGTCATCAGGCTTGCACGCGTGGGCGAGCACACCGGATTTGCCGAGTAGGCTTGTGAAAATCGGATACCGTCGGCGGCGATCGAATCAATCGCCGGTGTCTCGTAGAACTCTGTGCCGTGGTAGCCCACCTGGTTCCAGGCAACATCGTCTACGAGGAACATCACGATGTTCCAGGGTTCGGCCGCATCCGTCCCGGATGCCGCCTGATCGGCAGGCTCGTCTCCGGAGCCGCAAGCTGCGAGGAACAGCGCGAAGGGCAATAAGGTCAGCTTGTTTCTCATGATGCTTTCATCTCGGCATTGCGCATGTCGCGCCACCCTGCGTAGGTCAGGCGGTGCTCGACATCTTGCGCCGGGAACAGGTAGCTCGCCGCCCAGGCAACACCGAACAGGACGATGTGGCTGTATACGCCGAGCATGTACTTGTGCTGCGTGTAGTTGAGCGGGCCGAGGTCAAGCAGGATTCTCGACTCGCCGCCGAAGCTGAACGGCGTTGATGTGAGCAACGCACCAGCAGTGTAAACGACGCACGCGGCGATTCCGACATACAAGCCTTGTTTGTTGGCCCGCGGCACGAATATGCCGAGCAGGAACATACCGGCTATGCCGCCGGAGAAGATCGCATACAGCGCGAAGACTGTACCGAGCACGCCCTTGTTACCTACCGACACGTATATGGACGCGACGACGATCGCGCCGATACCGGAGACTACGACGAGGATCTTGCCCATGCGTACGCGCTCTGCATCGGTGCTCTCGGGTTTGATCTTCTTGTAGAAGTCGTCGACACCGACGGCGGCCAGGCAGTTGAGGTCCGAGTCGAGCGACGAAATCGCCGCTGCCATGAGTGCCGCAATGATCAAACCGATCAGGCCTACCGGCAACTCGGTCAGGATGAAGTGCGGAAACACGGCGTCACCAGGGGTTCCCGCCGGCAGCGTGGGGTTCACCTGGTAGAACGCGTACAAGGCCGTGCCGATGAACATGAACATCGTCCATACCGGAACAACCATGAGTACACCGGTGATCGACGCCTTGATCGCTTCGCGGTCAGAACGCGCTGTCAGGTAACGCTGGACGATGGTCTGATCGGTGCCGTACTTTTGGATAGTGTAGAAGACGCCGTTGATTGCCATCACCCAGAACGTCAATTCTATGAAGTCCCAGTCGAAGGACCCCAGACTGATCTTGCTGTCGGTCGATGCAACCGCGAAGACGGTGCCAAGTCCGCCGTCCAGCTTGACCGCGATGACTGCGACCGTAATGAGGCCGCCAAAGATCAACAGGAAGCCCTGGATTACGTCCAGCCAGATAACCGCCTCCATGCCGCCCAGCAATGTCAGCAGGATGACCGCAATACCCAGGACGAGTATGACGGTATAGGTATCGACACCAGTCATCTTTGCAACAGCGAGTGACAACAGGAAGAACACCGAACCCATCTTGGAGAAATGCGCGAGGATAAAACCGAGCGAGCTGTATACGCGGGCAAAGTAGCCGAAACGCTTCTCAAAATACTCGTACGCACTCAGGCCGATGACGTCGCGGTACAGCGGGACGATGAACCAGATTCCAACGAGCACGACGACGGGGACCATCATGCCCTGAACGAGTCTCACCCAGCTTCCGGCAAAGCCGTCACCGGGGTAGGCGAGGAAAGTGATGCTGCTGATCAGCGTCGCGAAGATCGACATACCGATAGCCCACGCAGGCACGTTGCCCTCCGCCGAGAAGTACTTCGATGTACTCGATTGGGCTTTGGAGAACCTGACGCCCACGCCG